>JAJZUK010000344.1 GCA_021847125.1 Pseudomonadota bacterium
CAGGGGCTGCGTGGCGGCCAGGAAACGGTCGCGGAACTTGCGGCGATCCCAGTCGTAGAGATTGCCTGCAATCGGCACGGCGGCAGGCTCGCCTGCATTGCGATCGAGCGCAGCGACGCCGTACATCGGCTCGGCGTAGACGTTTCCCAGGCCTTTCGCGCGCAGCGTTTCCAGCACGTAGCGGGAAACCGCCAGGACCAGGCGCGCCGAGCGGAACCCCGAGGCGTCGCGGTCGTGCATCGGCATGTGACAGAAGCAGGCGACGCGATGCCGTGCGACGAGCCTGTCCCAATCGGAGCCGGACGCAGGCGCGTGCGCGATCAGGACGCCCGGTTCCAGGCTTGCGGCGTCGACCGCCGCCAGGTCGGCGACGGTTACGATGCGCGCATTCCCCATGTCAAGCCGGCTCCAGAAGGGCGCGCGCGAATCGACGAATAGAACCACATTCCAGCCGAGTTCCTCGAGGACCCGAGTCAGGAACTGCGTGTAGACCTCGCCGCCGCCGAAGTGGCGCTGGCGGTTGATCTGATAGCAGATGCGCTTCATCGTTCCCGCGTTGCGTCAGGCTGGCGCAACGAAGCCAGCAGCGCGCCGAAATATAGCCAGAACATCAGCGCATTGTCCTGTACGAAGAAGTCGTCGGTCATGTTCTTGAGGAAGACGCCGACCAGCAGTGCCGCAGCGCAGGCAGCAACGGCGACATCGCCGCCGCGCGCGGCCTCCCGCCGCAGGGCGGCTGCCAGAGCGACCCATAGCGCCAGGAACGCCAGTATGCCGGGGACGCCCATCTGGATTCCTTTGTTGAGGACCATGTTGTGTGCATGCCAAAGCAGCGACAGATTGGTGCGGCGACGATAATCGCCATGCACCTTGAGAAAGACCTCGCGTCCGAAGCCGGCCCCATGCCAAGGTTGCTTGGCGATCTCGCCCACGGTGAAACGCCACAACTGCCAACGGGGGTCGCCATGCAGAGTTGTGAGCTGTTGCGAACTGTCGGGCTTCGGTGATACCTCCGCCGTCCCAGCACCGCTGCGTTTGAAATGCTGGGCGACGAATAGCATGGCGATAATCGTGACAGTGGCAATCACCAACGCAAGCTTTCGTCGGCCGAAGGCGATACGCAAGCTGAAGGCGCCGACCAGGGCGAGCTCGGCGGCATAGACCGCAAAACCCTGGCGGTTGGCAGTAAACCATAGAGCGACGAGATTTGCGGCGATCAGCGCCACCAAGGCCGTGGTGGCCTCCGTACGCCGGTCGCGATGCACATCCCAGATCAGGAACAACAGCAGCGGCGCCACTGTGATGAGGTAGGTGCTGTAGGTTCCTGTTGCCGCTCGATAGGAACCAATGAGGGCACTTTCAGCGTCCGGCGTGGTTGCGACAAGGTAGATCGAGTAAGTGGCCATGAATATGTCGCAAGCAACCGCGATCCATGCCAGCCGGCGCAAGCGCTCAATATCGTCGATCCAACTCGCGGCGATGACGAAGACGATCGCGCCATAGCCGATCTCGCTGCGGATCTGGCCAAACGAATAGCCGGCATCGATGGCCCAGGCGAGCGATAGCAGCGCGACGGCCGCGTAGAGCGCCCACGCTGCGCCGGCCGGAAACCGCAACGTCAATCGCCGCTTCGCCAAGGCCCAGAGCGTGGCCGCAATCATTCCGGCGAATGCCACGTTGCGCAGCGCAATCGTCGAGCTCATCGGCAGCACGGCGACGTAGATCGACACGGACAGCCAGAACAAGGCTTCGTGCCACGGCATGCGCGGCGCCCTAAGCATCATCCAACGTCTCCGATATCAGGTCGCGCAGTTGTTCCGCGCGGCCGCGCCAGGAATAGCCCGCGGCAATGCGGCGGCCGGATGCCGCCATGCGCGCGGCCTGTTCCGGCTGCTCTGCAACGCTGCGGATGGCGGCGGCGAGCGACACTGGATCGCCGTCGGTCGCCCAGGCGGCGTCATCGTCGCCGAGGACCTCGCGAAAGGCCGGCAGATCGGTCGCGACGATGGCACAGCCGGCCGCCATGTATTCGAACAGCTTGAGCGGCGATGTGAACTGGCTGACGCCCTCGCCGCGATTCGGCAGCACCGCGATGCAGGCAGACGCAAGGTGCTGGCCGACTTCATGGTGGGGCAAATGCCCGGTGAACACCACCTCGGCGCCGTGCTCAGCCACGCCGGCGCGCAACCGCTCGATCTGCTCGCTCGAGCCGCCGACGATGATGATGCGATGGCTCGGCAGTAGCGCCGCCGCATCGAGCAGGTCACCCACGCCCTTCCAGGGAAACAGACTGCCGGCATAGACGATGTGTTTCGCGGCCTCCGGCCACGGTTTCGCGCCGATCTGGGCGGGATAATCGACTGCGCTCGCGAGCAGCGGTATCTGGCGTTCCAGCCCGTAATGGCGCCGCAAGCCGTCCGCCGCGCCCAGCGAGATCGCCGTGACGAGGGCGGCGCGCTCCAGCACCACGCGCTCCATGCGTTCCATGCGCTGGCGCTGGCGCGGTGAAGCTGTTTCGGCAAACACTTCGTGCGCCTCGTAGATCAGCGGCAGCAGCGGAAAGCGCT
>JAJZUK010000345.1 GCA_021847125.1 Pseudomonadota bacterium
ATGCCCAGGGTTTCCGCCGCCTCGGGCGCCTTGTCCGCGCTTTTCCACAGGATGGAGGCGCAGCCCTCGGGCGAAATCACGGAGTAAATCGCGTATTGCAGCATCATTACCACGTCGCCGACCGCAAGCGCGAGCGCGCCGCCCGAGCCGCCCTCGCCGATCACGGTGCAGATGACCGGCACCCGCAGTTCGGCCAGGACGTACAGGCTGCGGCCGATCGCCTCGGACTGCCCGCGCTCCTCCGCGCCGATGCCGGGATAGGCGCCGGGCGTGTCCACGAAAGTGAACACCGGGATTTCGAATTTCTCCGCCAGGCGCATCAGGCGCATCGCTTTACGGTAGCCTTCGGGACGCGGCATGCCGAAATTGCGCAGGATCTTTTCCTTGGTGTCGCGCCCCTTTTGCTGGCCGATCACCATGACCGACTGGCCGTTGAAGCGCGCGAGGCCGCCGACGATGGAAAGGTCGTCGGCGTAAGAGCGGTCCCCGTGCAGTTCCTCGAAATCGGTGAACAGCGCGCCGATGTAATCCAGGGTGAAAGGGCGCTGCGGATGGCGCGCGACCTGCGCCATCTGCCAGGGCGTGAGCTTGGCGTAGAGTTCCTTGGTCAGCGCGTTGCTCTTTTTCTGCAGCCGCGCGATTTCCTCGGAAATATCCACCGCCGAGTCGTCCTGTACAAAGCGCAACTCCTCGATCTTGGCTTCAAGATCGGAAATGGATTGTTCGAATTCGAGGAACGTCGTTTTCAAAGGCTGGCTGCAATGCGAGCGAATAGGCCGGTATTCTAGCTTACTGCCCGTCTCCTGCGCACTGCGGTGTTTCAGTATTCGACCGGCACCGGATCCAGGCTGCGCCACAGATACCAAGTCGCCACCGAGCGCCACGGCGCCCAGTTTGCGCCGAGTTCGCGCAGGGCCTCGCGCGTGGCGCGCTCGCCGTCGAAATAATGCAGGCCGATCGCGTTTTGCAGACCCAAGTCGTCCAGCGGCAGCACGTCCGGCCGCAGCAAGTTGAAGATCAGGAACATTTCCGCCGTCCAGCGGCCGATGCCGCGCACTTGTATCAGTTCGGCGATCACCGCCTCGTCATCCATGTGCGGCCAGTCGCGCGCATGGATGCTGCCGTCGGCGAAGTGGCGCGCGAGGTCGACGATGTACTCGGCCTTGCGCTGCGACAGTCCGCAGGCGGGCAGACGGCGGCGCGCCTTGAGCATCTGTTCCGGCGTTGCCGCGGGCGCGACGAGCAGCACCCGATTCCACACCGACTCCGCCGCTTTGACCGAGATCTGCTGGCCGACGATGGAGCGTGCAAGCGTCTTGAACGGCTCGCCGCGGCGCGCGAGCGCGATGCGCGGATGGGCGCGAATGATGCGCGCGAGCACGGCGTCGCGCCGAATCAATGTGCGCCTGGCGCGTGCCCAGTAGTCAGGCTTCACCAGGCCTGTGCCGGGGCTTCACGGGCGAATCGATTGCGCGAGGCGCCAAGTACGCCCTAAGCGCGCACTACGGCATGCGGCACGACGCGGCTGTGCGCGGCGACATGCTGGACCAGGAAACCCATCTGGTCGGACAGGATCTTGCGATTGGTGAGGATCAGGTACTCCGCCTTGTTCGGCACATAAGGCGTGTACAGCAGTTCCATGCCGGCTTCCTCCGGCTTGCGGTTGCGCTTGATGCCATTGCAGTGGCGGCAAGCCGATACCACATTCATCCAATGATCGCCGCCGCCGCGCGACAGCGGCGTGATGTGATCGCGCGTCAGGCGCAGGTAGCCGAACTCGGCGCCGCAATAGGCGCAGATATGACGGTCGCGGCGGAACAACTCGCGATTGCTGAGCGGCGGCACCTGGGAGAACCCCCTGGACGCCATCGCCCGGCCCTTGATGGCGATGATGGAGTTGGTGGTGATGCTGGAGCGCTCGCCGGTCTTGCGCGAGATCCCGCCATAAAACGTGAAGGCGCGTTCACCCAAGGTCCATGCCACCAGATTCTTGGCATAGTAATAGCAGGACTGCTGCCAGGTTATCCAGCGATGCGGGACACCGTGGTAGTCGAGTGTCAGGATGAGCGGAATGTCCGCCATGCGCTTGCCTCAAATTTCCGCTGAACAGAAATCCGAACTTGATGCACTGCAGAATAAGACCCAAAAAGCCGCGGCCATCAAGCTCTTACGAGGGATTCTGCCTCAAAACACGCGCCAGCGCTAGGGCTGTTTGATCCTGGTCAAACGCGAGCGCAGGCCGGAGACTAAGCTGGAATCGACTCCCTGCCCGAGCCTGCCGACCGTGTCCGAAAATCGATATGCGGAATTCCGTGCTCAGCTGCAGGCGCAACGCGCGCAGCTGCTGGGAGAAGTGCGCGAAATAATCGCCGCCTCGGGGGAAGGTCTGGGCTTAGCCAACCAGTCCAAGATCACCGACGACGACGGCCTCGCCGATGCGGCCGCGGAAATGGACATTGCGCTGGTCAGGCGCGAGAGCCAGGAATTGCGGGACATAGAGGCTGCGCTCGCGCGCATGGACGAGGGCAGCTACGGCGGCTGCGCCGACTGCGGCGACGAGATC
>JAJZUK010000346.1 GCA_021847125.1 Pseudomonadota bacterium
TCTGTCGCCGCGTTCACCGCGGCCACCGCGGCCGCGCCGGCCGCGACTGCGTCCGGATTCCCCCTCGGGACGTGCTTCGCCCTGCGGCCTGGCTTCGGCGCCGGGCTGCAGTTCGCCTTGCGGCTGCGTTCTGGGCGGACGCGGCTCACGCGGTTCGCGCTGCGGGCGCTCAGCGCGCTCGGGACGTGCTTCGCGTTCCGGCCGCGCTTCGCGTTCCGGGCGCTCGCCGCGGCTGCGTTCCTGACGCGGCTCGCGCTGTTCCGGCCGATTGACTTCGCCTTGCGCCGGCCGTGCTTCGCGTCCGCCGCGGTCTTGCCGGTCGCGTCCGCCGCGCCCGCCGCGTCCACCGCGCTCTCCGCGATCTCCACGCTCTCCGCGTTCACCGCGATCGCGCTGCGGCTCACGCCGCGGTTCGCGGCGCGAAGGACGGATGCCGCTGCTCGGCTCGGCCTCGGCCGCAGGCGGCTCTCCCTTGAACCAGCCCATGATGCGGGAAATGATGCCTGGCTTGGCTTCGGCCCGCGGCGCAGCGGGTTTCGCCACCGGCATAGGCGCGGGTTCGGCCGGCGTGATGCCCTGCACCGCGGCCTGCTGCCGCACCGCCTTCGGCTCGGCGCCGGTCTGCGGTTTGGATTCTTCCTCGGCCGGCAATTGCACCATGTTATAGCTCGCGGGCAGGGGTTCGGCCTGGTTCAGATCGTCATGGCGCAGGCGCGAAATCTGGTAATGCGGCGTTTCCAGATGCGTGTTCGGAATCAGCACTACATTGACTTTGAGGCGCGCTTCCACGCTGTGGATGTCGGTGCGCTTCTCGTTCAAGAGGAAGGTCGCAACGTCCACCGGCACCTGCGCATGCACGGCGGCGGTATTTTCCTTCATCGCTTCTTCCTGGATGATGCGCAGGATGTGCAGTGCCGTCGATTCGATGCCGCGGATATGGCCGATGCCGTTGCAGCGCGGGCAGGTGATGGTGCTGCCTTCCCCGAGCGACGGGCGCAGGCGCTGGCGCGACAGTTCCATCAGGCCGAAGCGCGAGATCTTGCCCATTTGCACGCGCGCGCGGTCGAAATGCAGCGATTCGCGCAGGCGGTTCTCGACTTCGCGCTGGTTGCGCTGCGACTCCATGTCGATGAAGTCGATCACGATCAGGCCGCCCAGGTCGCGCAGTCGCAGCTGGCGCGCGATCTCCTCGGCCGCCTCGAGATTGGTGCGAAACGCGGTCTCCTCGATGTCGCTGCCGCGCGTGGAGCGCGCCGAGTTGACGTCGATCGCCACCAGCGCCTCGGTATGGTCGATGACCACGGCGCCGCCCGCCGGCAGGTTGACCTGGCGCGAATAGGCGGTTTCGATCTGGTGTTCGATCTGAAAGCGCGAGAACAGGGGCACGTCGTCGCGGTAGCGCTTCACCCGGTTCACGTTGTCCGGCATCACATGCGCCATGAACTGCTGCGCCTGTTCGAAAATCGAATCGGTGTCGATCAGGATCTCGCCGATCTCGGGATGGAAGTAGTCGCGGATGGCGCGGATCACGAGGCTGCCTTCCTGGTAAATCAGGAACGCGCCTTTCTGGCTGGTGGAGGCTTCCTCGATCGCATGCCACAGCTGCAGCAGGTATTTCAGGTCCCAGTCAAGCTCTTGCACCGAGCGGCCGATGCCGGCGGTGCGCGCGATGACGCTCATCCCTTGGGGGACCGGCAGCTGGTCCATGGTGTCGCGCAGCTCTTCGCGGTCTTCGCCTTCGACGCGGCGCGATACGCCGCCGCCGCGCGGGTTGTTCGGCATCAGCACCAGGTAGCGTCCGGCGAGGCTGATGAAGGTGGTGAGCGCGGCGCCCTTATTGCCGCGCTCGTCCTTTTCCACCTGGACGATCAGTTCCTGGCCTTCCTTGAGCGCGTCCTGGATGCGCGCGCGGCCCACGTCGACGCCGGCCTTGAAATAGGCGCGGGCGACTTCCTTGAACGGGAGAAAACCGTGGCGGTCGGTGCCGTAATCGATGAACGCAGCCTCGAGGCTGGGCTCAACGCGCGTGATGACACCTTTGTAGATATTGCTCTTGCGTTGCTCTTTCGAGGCCGATTCAATGTCTAGGTCTATGAGTTTTTGACCATCGACGATGGCGACACGGAGTTCTTCGGCCTGTGTCGCATTAAACAGCATGCGCTTCATCTAATATTGCTCCTGCGCGCGCATGGGCAGGACGGGCAGGACAAACCTGGGCCTAAATGTTCAGGGGCTTAGCGATGCATTCCAGTCTTGGATAAGAGGAGTGGAAGGGGAATCGGTTGGGTCTGTCGGACTAATCTCCGGTACGAATACCGGATGTCGTAATCTGCCGCTGCTTGCAGCGCGCCAAATCAATTACACTCTCGCTACTTCCGGTGAGCGATATTAACCGCATTGCTCAGGGTTACGGCCTTCCGGGCCGCAAAACCGGGGACATGTTCAGGTCTGAAAATGTCATATCGACGCAACAAACCCTGTCCCGCGACTGAGCCAGTGCGAACATTATAAGCAAAATGAAGGATTTAAGTAAAGAATCTGTAAGGGTGGTGGAAA
>JAJZUK010000347.1 GCA_021847125.1 Pseudomonadota bacterium
AATTCGCCGTACAGATGCTCGGAGTGGGTGCATTTCACGCCCTGTCCCGAACCGAACCCCATGTCGACCGGGCCCCAGGCGGCAAGGAACGCGGGGAAGGTGCCCATGTAGGACTGCGGCGTGCCGCCGCCGCCGAAATTCGCCGCGACCTTGGGGTAGCCGGATTCGTCGAGCAGGCCTGCGTCCATGATCGAACGCAGTTTGGCGGCGACGGTATCGAGCGCCTCGTCCCAGGAGATGGGGACGAAACCCGGGTCCTCGTTTCTTCCCTTGTTCGGATTGGTGCGCCGCATCGGCGTCAGCACGCGGTTCGGGTTATAGGTCTTCTGCACCAGGCCGTAGGCTTTGACGCACACCTTGCCGCCGCCCGGGTGTACGCCGCAGGCCGCGAAATTCGGCTCCACTTCGGTGGCGACGCCGTCGGTCACCTTTACCGTGAGCAGGTCCGGGCCGGCCACGCACTGGTAGCAGTAGGTGGCGCGCTTGCCCGAGGATGCCAGCGCCGCGTACGGCTTCTCCGGCGCGTTCACCGCGACACCGCCTTGCGCGCCATGGTCCCCGTCCCGCCTACCTCTTTACCCAGGCTTATGTGCATCGCCTTTTCTCCTGTAAGTTCCGGCATCGGATCGCCGCGCCGCGCGAGGCACGGGTCCGGCCTGAATGCTGGTTCAGTCCGGTCTGATCATAGACTGCGCAGCGCGCACAGTGCTTGCCAAATACGTCTCCAGAAACCACTTGTTTGGCATATAATTTCTCATATCTAGTTATTTTGAGGTGTTTAATGCCAATATTTCAGCTAGACCGGACAGACCGGAAAATTCTGGAAATCCTGCAAAAAGAAGGCCGGCTGAGCAACCTCGAACTGGCCGAGCGCGTCGCGCTTTCGCCCTCGCCCTGCCTGCGCCGCTTGAAGCGCCTGGAGGAAAGCGGCGTGATCCGCCAGTACGTGGCGCTGGTCGATTCGCTCAAGGTCGGACTCGGCCTGCTCGCTTACGTTTCGGTCAAGCTGGAGAAGCGCGGCGAAGGCGCGGTCAAGGCGTTTGCGCGCGCAGTGCAGAACTGGCAGGAGGTGGTGGCCTGTTATTCCATGACCGGGGACCTCGACTACCTGTTGCGGGTGCATGTGGAGGATCTGGAGCATTATTCGCGCTTCGTCATGAATTCGCTGCTCAGGCACCCCGGAATTACCGACGTGAAATCCAGCTTTGCGCTGGAGCGTGTGAAGGACACGACCGCCCTGCCACTGACGCACCTCGCCTAAAGACCGAGATAAGCCTCCTTTACCTGTTCGTCCTCGAGCAGCGCCGCGCCGCTGCCGCTGAGCACCACGCGGCCGGTCTCGAGCACATAGCCCCGATCGGCCACGGCGAGAGCGGCGCGCGCGTTCTGGTCGACCAGGAAGATCGTGGTCTTGGCCAGCTTCAGCGCGCGCACGCAGGCGAAAATCTCTTCCACCAGTTTGGGCGCGAGCCCCATGCTCGGTTCGTCGAGCAACAGCAGCTTGGGCAAGGCCATCAATCCCCTGCCCATGGCGAGCATCTGCTGCTGGCCTCCGGACAAGGTTCCCGCCGGTTCGCGGCGCTTTTGCTTCAGCACCGGGAACATCGCATACACCCGCTCGATCCCCAGCGCCGCTTCCACCTTGCTGCGCAGGTAGGCGCCCAGGCGCAGATTGTCCTCGACCGAAAGCGGCGCAAACACCTGGCGCCCCTCCGGCACTTGCACGATGCCCAGGCGCACGCGTTTGTCCGGCGCGGCGGCAGTGATGTCGGCCCCCTCGAAGTGCACCCTTCCCGCGCTTACCGGCTGCACCCCAGAGAGCGCGCGCAGCAGCGTCGTCTTGCCCGCGCCGTTGGCGCCTACCAGGGCCACCAATTCCCCCTCCCCCACCTGCAGGTCGATGCCCTGCAGCGCCGGTATGCGCCCGTAGTGGCTGCCCAGCCCTTCGACTTCGAGCATCATCGGTGCATCGCCACTGCCGCCGCGACCGCGCTGGCGATTTCCGGGGCAAACGAACCGTCGTGCGCGGCGTTGCTGCCCAGATAGGCTTCGATCACTTTCGGGTCGCTGCGCACGGCGAGCGCCGGGCCTTCGGCGAGCTTGCGCCCGTAGTCGAGCACCAGGATGTGGTCGGACACGCCCATCACCAGCCGCATGTTGTGTTCCACCAACACCACCGTGACGCCGCGCCCGGTGAGCCGCCCGATCAAGTCGTCCAGCTCGAGCGCCTCGGTCGGATTGAGTCCCGCGGCAGGTTCGTCCAGCAGCATCAGCTTCGGCTCGGTCGCGAGCGCACGGGCGATCTCCAGACGCTTCAGCGCGCCGTAGGGCATCGCGTCGGATGCCGTCGACAGATAATCCTGCAGGCCGACGTAGCGCATCAGTTCCGCCGCCTCCTCGCGGCAGGCCCGCTCGGCGCGCGCCAGCCGCGGCGCGCGCAGCAGCGCGGACATGAGGCCGCAACGCTCCTTCAGGTAGCGCCCGACCATCACGTTTTCGAGCGCGCTCATGTTGAAGAACACCTGCAGGTTCTGGAAGGTGCGGGCGATGCCGTG
>JAJZUK010000348.1 GCA_021847125.1 Pseudomonadota bacterium
CTTGCCGGTCTCCCGGCGCACCGTACAGAAAACGCGGTTGGCGCGCGCAGCGCGCAAGACCCTTCGTGGCATGCGGCGATATCAAACACGCCGCACACAGCCGCACTTCACCGCTTCTTCAGCGCCTGCTCTCTCAGTGCATCCAGCGTGGTATTGGGCGTAATCGCCTGCGGATCTATCCTCAGCTCGATCAGCGCGGATTTGCCCGCGGCCCCGGTCGCGTTCGCCGCGCGCTCGAAAGCCGCGGCGAACTGCGAAGTTTCCTCGACCAGCTCGCCATGGGCGCCGTAAGCGCGCGCGAGCTGGACGAAATCCGGATTCGCGAGCGCCGTCCCGTGCACCCGCGCCGGATACTCGCGCTCCTGGTGCATGCGTATGGTGCCGTACATGCCGTTATTGACGACGATGAAAATCACCCCGGCACCGTACTGCGCCGCGGTAGCGAGTTCCTGCCCGCACATGAGGAAACAGCCGTCCCCGTTCCACGAGATCACCAGGCGCTGCGGCTGTGCGATCTTGGCCGCGATCGCGGCGGGCACGCCGTAGCCCATGGCGCCGCTGGTGGGCGCGAGTTGGGTGCGGAACATGCGGTGCCGATAGAAGCGGTGCAGCCAGCCCGAGTAATTCCCCGCGCCGTTGGCGAGGATCGCGTCGGCGGGCAGCCGCTGGCGGAGAAAGTCGACGATGTCCCACAGCTGCAGCCTGCCCGGCATGGTCCTGCGCTCGGTCCATTCGAGGTAATCGGCATGTGCAGACGCGGTCGATTCGCGCCAGCCCGCCGGAGCCAGCGGCGCCATCGCGGCGAGCGCTGCGGCAATCTGCGGCATGCCCGAATTGATCAGCAGGTCGCCCTGGTACACCCGGCCGAGCTCTTCCGCACCGGCATGCACGTGCACGAGTTTTTGCGCCGGCCGCGGCACCGACAGCAGCGTGTAGCCGCCGGTGGTCATCTCTCCCAGACGCGCGCCGATGACCAGCAGCAAGTCGGCATCCTTGACCCGCTGCGCCAGTTTCGGATTGATGCCGATGCCGACGTCGCCGGCGTAATTCGCGTGGCTATTGTCGAACAGATCCTGGAAACGGAAGGCGCAGGCCGCGGGCAGGCCGTTCGCCTCGATGAACCTGCGCACATCGGCGCAGGCCTGTGCATTCCAGCCGCTGCCGCCGAGGATCGCGAGCGGGCGTTTTGCTTCGGCCAGCAGCGCGCGCAGCCGCGTCATGTCCCCTGAGCCCGGATGCGCCTGCACTTCCTGGTAGGGATCGGTGTCCGCCGCCGCTGCGGTCTGGGTGAGCATGTCCTCGGGCAGGGCCAGCACCACCGGCCCCTTGCGTCCGGACATGGCACAGTGAAACGCATGGCTCAGGTATTCGGGCACGCGCTCGACGCGGTCTATGCTTGCGACCCACTTCGCCATCTGCCCGTACATGCGGCGGAAGTCGACTTCCTGAAACGCCTCGCGCTCGACGAAATCGCTGCCGACCTGGCCGATCAGCAGAATCATGGGCGTGGAATCCTGGAACGCGGTATGCACGCCGATCGCGGCATTGCTCGCGCCCGGCCCGCGCGTGACCATGCAGATGCCCGGTCTCCCGGTGAGCTTGGCGTAGGCCTCGGCCATATTGGCCGCGCCGCCTTCCTGGCGGCACACGACGAGCTTGATCGCCTCGCGCGCATCGTAGAGCGCGTCGAGCACGGCAAGATAACTTTCACCCGGAACGCAAAACGCGGTATCGACGCCATGCACTTTCAGCGCGTCGACGAGCAGCTGGCCGCCGCTGCGGGATTTGAGTTCGTTTTTCATGATGCGGAGCGCGCAGGAGCAAAGAGGAAATTTAATTTTACGCTACAATTTGGCCCCAGTCCCCGCCCCGGCCCGCTCATGCACGACGACATCCAGACCCTGCGCCGCATCCTGCGTGAGAATCGCGTCATCGCGGTGGTCGGCCTGTCGGCCAACTGGTACCGCCCCAGCTATTTCGCCGCAAAATACATGATGGAGCACGGCTACGCCATCGTTCCGGTGAATCCGGCGTACCAGGAAGTACTGGGGCAGAAATGCTATGCGGGCCTGCGCGACATTCCAGGCAAGGTGGATATCGTCGACTGCTTTCGCAAGACCGAAGACATTCTGCCGATTGCAGAGGCAGCCATCGCCATCGGCGCGAAAGTGCTGTGGCAGCAGCTCGGCGTGAGGAACGAAGAAGCGGCGCGCAAGGCCGAGGCCGCGGGCCTGGACACGGTGATGGACCGCTGCGTGAAAATCGAGCACGCGCGCCTGTTCGGCGGCTTAAATTGGGCGGGCGTGAATACCAAAGTCATTTCCGCAAAGAGACCTCGATGGCTACCCTACTAAGCTCACGCCCGTCCGTTGTAGGGGATCTACAAGGGGGCGTCGCCCCCTTGTTCGAACAGCAGGCCGGCGTGAATACTAAAGTCATTTCCGCCAAGCGACCGCGCTGGCTGCCTTACTAAGGAATCGATAAACATGGCAGACAGGGAATTCGGTTTCGGCACGCTGTGCCTGCATGCGGGGCAAATCC
>JAJZUK010000349.1 GCA_021847125.1 Pseudomonadota bacterium
CTCTCCGGATAGGCGAGCCCGGCCGCGTCGCCGATGAGCACTACGCCGTCATCGACCAGCCTGCGTGCGGAATGTCCATGTAGTAGATAGGCATGGCCCTGGAATTTTTCCGGGATGTTTTGCGCAATCCTGCCGCGCTGCTTCAGAAAATCGCAAAAATCCTGCAGCGCTTGCGCGAGACCCTGGTGGCCCTCGCGGCCCAGGCCGATGTTCAGATAGCCGCCTTTGCGGAAGCACCAGCCGTAACCTCTGAGATCGCGGCAGAAATAGAGTTCCGGCATATCCGCGCGCACCCGGCACGCCGCGGCCTGTTCCGCATCCATTTCGAATTCGATTTCCTTCGCCGCTACCGCCGGCTCATTTGCACCCAGTTTCGCGCCAAGGAAACGGGCCACCGGACAAAAATGCCCCCCGGCGCCGATCAGCAGCGGCGTCTCGATGTCATCGTTGACGACCCAGAGTCCGCTGCGCTTGGCGAGCGAATTCACCGTCTCGCCCAGCCGCAGCTGCGCACCCGAGCGCTGCAGCAAGTAGTGGTCGAACTCGCAGCGGCGTATGCCGAAACTGACCGTGCCCGGATAGCGGGTCTCGACCCCGGTGCCATGGATCAGTCCGGTGCGAAAAGCCGATATCGGCTGCAGCACGCGCCCCCGGGCATAGTCCTCGGTATCGAGCCGCAGCACCTGCACCACCGCGGGGGTGATCCAGCCGGCGCATACCTTGTTGCGCGGGAACACTGCCTTGTCCAGCACCGTCACCGCCATGCCCTGCTGGCGCAGTTTCCAGGCGCAGGATGAGCCCGCGGGACCGCCTCCGACTATGAGCGCGTCGCAACTATGCATCGCGTCGTTTCACCGGGCGTACAGGTATTGCCTGGTCCAGGGGACGCCGTTGTGGCCGGAGCGGTTGAAGCACACCTGGAACAGCTGCATGTCACCCGAGCGGAACGCAGCCAGCGAGCCGGCCAGGTACAGGCGCCAAGTGCGCACGAACGCAGCATCGAACATCTGCGCCACGCGCTCGATGTTGGCCTCATAGCGCTCGAGCCAGTGCTGCAGCGTCTTGGCGTAGTGCAGCCGCAGATTCTCCACGTCGAGAACGGAAAAACCGAAAGGCTCGAAGATCTGCATCATCTGCGACAGGCTGGGCGGACACGCGCCGGGAAAGATATTGCGCTCTATCCAGGGCGTCATCGGACTGGGGCGGTCGCGGCCGATGGTATGGATGAGTCCGCGCCCGCCAGGCTTGAGGCTGCGGTCGATGACCGCCCCCAGCGACTGGTAGTGATCGATGCCCACGTGTTCGAGCATGCCCACCGACACGAACGCGTCGAATTCGCCGTCGACGTTGCGGTAATCGTCCTCGATGAACTCTACGCGGCCCTCCAGCCCTTCGGCCAGCGCACGTGCGCGCGCAAACGCGATCTGCTCCTTGGAGATGTTGTAGGCCTTGACCGTGACGCCGTAGTGTTTGCCCAGGTGCAGCGCCAGGGCGCCCCAGCCGCAGCCGGTCTCGAGTACGGTTTCGCCCGGCGCGAGGCGCAGCTTGCGGCATACGTAATCGAGCTTCGCCGTCTGCGCCTGCTCCAGCGCCATGGCCGGGTCCGGAAAATAGGCGCAGGTGTACACCATGTCCCGGTCTAGCCAGAGCTTGTAGAAATCATTGCCGATGTCGTAATGGTGATGGATATTGCGCCGCGCCCTGGTTTCGGTATTGCGCTGCGACGAGTTGAACGGCGCAAGCAGTTTTTGCGCGATCTGGCCGTGACCGGCGCTGCGCATGGAGCGATAGATCGCTTCGAGGCAGTCCACCAGATCGCCCTGCACGTCGATGCGCTCCGCGGCGTACATTTCGCCGAAGCCGAGTTCGGGATTCGCAATCAGCTTCAGCAGCGCACCGCGGTCGCGGATCAGAATCTGCGCCAGCGGCGGGCTGTTTGCGCTCGCGATCGCCTGTCCGTCCCACAACACCAGATCCAGCGGCGGATTGCCGAGGGATTCCATCATGCGCGCGAGCAGCAGCCTTTCTGCCGAGAATACTTTGCCCCCGAGAGCCGTCCGCGGTGCGTTGTCGCGTGCTGCGCGATAGGATGCAGCGCTGACCGCTTCGGCGTGGTGCCGGGTTCGCTCCTCGCTCATGCTCACACCTCGCAATCGTATCCTGCCGTTGCGCAATCATCCTGCCACAAATTTCAGGATGGCGCGAACGCCGGCGCCGCCATCGATTCTGCGCCTTGCTTGTTGTTCCTCGCTTCGACCATCGTGGAAAAATCGAACAGATTCACCGGACAGATGTTCATCGCGTCCAGCCCGGTTTGGCCGAGAAACCGGTCCAGCGAAAAATCCGGGCGGAATCCCAGCTGCTTCGACAGCGGCGCGAGCAGGCTCTCTACCCCGCCGAGGATGGGATTGCGGCTGTGAAAATGATTCACCATGTAGATCTGCCCGCCCGGCTTGCACACCCGGCGCATCTCGTCGACCAGGCGCGCGGGATTCGGCACCACCGAGGCGACATACATGGCGACCACCTTATCGAAGCTGT
>JAJZUK010000350.1 GCA_021847125.1 Pseudomonadota bacterium
GCTGATGGTCTGCGGCGTGAGGTGCAGACGCTCGCAGGCGCGCGCAATGCCGCCGGCCTTGGCCACGGTCCAGAAGTAGCGCAGGTGCTTGTAGTTGAGCCTGGTCATCGCAGCGCCTCACTTCGTTTTTCTCGAATAATAGATAAATTATATTCGACTTTTCACGAAACTCCTCCGCCGCTAGGATGCGCTCGTGTGCGGCTTGGGCCGACACACATAGCCCCAGAAAGGAGAACGACTCATGAACTTGTCGAATCAGTCCCGCGCTATCACCCTGGCCGGCGCCGGCCAGCCGATTGCCACGGCTGCCGCCGCCGGCAAGCTGTTGCGCAACACCTATCTGCTGCTGTCGATGACGCTGGCCTTCAGCGCCCTCACGGCTGCGGCCTCGCTCGCGCTGAAGCTGCCCCACCCGGGCCTGATCCTGACCCTGGGCGGCTATTTCGGCCTGCTGTTTCTCACCACCAAGTTTCGCGACCGCGCACTCGGCCTGGTGTTCGTATTCGCGCTCACCGGCTTCATGGGCTATACGCTGGGGCCTGTCCTCAACGCTTATCTGGCACTGCCCAACGGCACCCAGCTGGTGATGACGGCCATGGGCGGAACCGCCGCGGTCTTCCTCGGCCTGTCGGCTTATGCGCTCGCCAGCGGCAGGGATTTCAGCTTCATCGGCGGCTTCCTCACCGTCGGCATCCTGGTCGCCTTTCTCGCCGGACTCGGCGCGATGCTGTTCGATCTGCACGGGCTGTCTCTCGCCGTCTCGGCCATGTTCGTGCTGCTCATGTCCGGTCTGATCCTGTACGAGACCAGCAACATCGTGCGCGGCGGCGAGACCAATTACATCATGGCGACAGTGACGCTCTACGTGTCGATCTTCAACCTGTTCACCAGCCTGCTGCAACTGCTCGGTTTCGCCGGCCGCAACGACTGAACCGCGCAAGGCGCACAATACGCCCATGGAATGGCTCGCCTCGCCCGAGGCATGGATCGCGCTCGCCACCCTGACCACGCTGGAAATCGTGCTCGGGGTGGACAACATCATTTTCATATCCATCCTGGTCGGACGCCTGCCATCGCACGAGCGCCAGCGCGCGCGCGTGATCGGACTGGGCCTGGCGATGTTCACGCGCATCGCCCTGCTGTTGTCGCTCGCCTGGATGATGCGCCTGACCAAGCCGCTGTTTGCGGCGCTTGGGCATGAGGTTTCCGGCCGCGACCTGATCCTGCTCGGCGGCGGACTGTTCCTGCTGGCGAAAGCGGTGACCGAAATTCACAACGCCCTCGAAGGCGCGGACGAACATGCATCCGGCGCAGCCGGGCAGGCCGGTTTTCTCGCCACGCTGATACAAATCGCCATCATCGACATCGTGTTCTCGCTCGATTCCGTGATCACTGCGGTCGGCATGGCCAATCATGTCGCGGTCATGGTGCTCGCGATCGTCATCGCCGTCGGGGTCATGATGTTCGCGGCCAAACCCATCGGCGATTTCGTCGATGGTCATCCCACCGTCAAAATGCTGGCCCTCGCCTTCCTGATCCTGGTGGGCGTGGCGCTCATCGGCGAAGGTTTCGCGATGCATATCCCGAAGGGCTATATCTACTTCGCCATGGCCTTCTCCGTCGCCGTCGAAATGCTCAACCTGCGGCTGCGCCGGCGCCAGCCGCTGCGCCTGCACAAGGAATTGAGCGCGCCGCGTTCGGCCGATTCAGAATAAACTAGAGCCTGTCGACGACGGAATCCTGCACAAAGCAGGGCCGCAACACCCATGAAAGACATCGCCCAGTTCATCGCCGGCTTCGAACGCTTCCACACCAAGTATTTCCGCGACGAGCGCGGTCTGTTCTCGCGCCTGCGCCAGCGGCAGGAGCCGCGCGCGCTGGTGATTTCCTGCAGCGATTCGCGCGTCGATCCGGCCATGCTCACCGGCGCCGACCCGGGCGATTTGTTCGTGGTGCGCAATGTGGCGAACCTGGTTCCGCCCTACCGCCATGAAGCCGAAGCGCCCGGCATCCGCGCTGCGATCGAGTTCGCGGTGAAAACGCTGGAGGTGGGGCACATCATCGTGCTGGGGCATTCGGGCTGCGGTGGCATCCAGGCCCTGATGGACGGCGAAGGCATTACGCAGCAGCGCTACGAATTCGTCGGCGCCTGGATCAGCATCGCCCGGCGCGCGCGCGAGCGGGTTCTGCGCGAGCTGCCGCAGAAATCGCGCGCGCTGCAATGCCGGGCCTGCGAGCAGGCTGCGATCCTCGTGTCCCTGGAAAACCTGCTGTCGTTTCCGTGGATCAGCGAAGCCGTCGACCAGGGCCGGCTCGCGCTGCACGGCTGGCACTTCGATATAGACGCGGGAGAACTGCTCGCCTATTCGGCAGAAACGGCAACGTTCGACTCGCTGCTCGCCGGACCGATTCTGGGCCAGCCCGAAAAAACCTGATCCGGCCGACTCAGACTGCCAGGGAAACCGAAGGCTGCGCCTGGTCGAGCAGCGCCGGCGGCGAGGGGCCGTTCGCGAGTTCGTGCGCGATCACCACCCCGCGC
>JAJZUK010000351.1 GCA_021847125.1 Pseudomonadota bacterium
GCCGTCGTGCTGCGCCAGCAGGAAAGCGCAGACTGCGGCCGAGAGAAAGAAACTCACGCCCATGTCGAGCGTGTTGACGTGGCCGATCAGCACATAGAGCAGGCTCGAGCCCAGCACCAGCGCCGCATACCAGCCGGCCGTCGCGCCGAACAGCCGCCGGCCGGTGAAATACACCATGAGCACGCCGAGAAATCCGGTGAGCGCGCTCCACAGCCGGGCGGTCCATTGATGCTCGCCGAACAGGGTGTAGGCCGTCGCCGTGGCCCAGTACTGCAGCGCCGGCTTTTCGAAATACTTGATGTCGTTCAGGCGCGGCGTGGTCCAGTCGCCGCTCGCGACCATTTCACGCGGGATTTCGGCGTAGCGCCCTTCGTCCGGATTGACCAGCTTGCGGTATTCGAGGTTGGAGAACCAGACCGCCGCAAAGGCGAGCAGCACCAGCAGCGTGCGCGTGGCGGCGTTTTTCAACTGAACAGCAGCGCTGCGGCGACCTTGCGATCCTCCGCCGCCAGAATATTGTAGGTACGGCAGGCGGCCTGCAGGTCCATCACTTCGAGGCCGATGCGCGCCTCGATCAGCGCGCGCGTGAGTTCCGGCCGCGGAAAGCGCAGGTGCGCGCCGGTGCCCAGCAGCACGATTTCCGGCGCCAATTCCGCGAGCCGGTCGAAATCCGCGGCCTGCAGCGCATCGAAGCTGGCCGGCTGCCAGTCGGTCAGGATACGGTCGGGCAGCACCACCATGCTGCGTTCGTAGCGCTGGCGGTTGACCATGACATAGCCCTCGCCGTAGCCGGTGAAGGTATTGATGCCGGGGATTTTGGATAGATGGAGCTTCAAGGCAGAGGCCAAATAGGCTAAAATTATAAACTTTTTCAGCACTTACCGCGACTGACCCGCCACTACGTTGCGCCGCACCATATGAGACAGTTCGAACGCATCAATCGCCTGCCGCCCTACGTCTTCAACATCACCAACGAATTGAAGATGGCAGCCCGCCGCGCAGGCGAGGACATCATCGACATGAGCATGGGCAATCCCGACGGTCCCACGCCCAAGCATATCGTCGACAAGCTGGTGGAGGCGGCGCAGCGCAGCGACACCCACGGCTATTCCGTGTCCAAGGGCATACCGCGCCTGCGCCGCGCGATCACCGGCTGGTACCAGCGGCGCTACGGCGTGGAGTTCGATCCGGACTCCGAGGCCATCGTCACCATCGGCTCGAAGGAGGGCTTGGCGCACCTGATGCTGGCGACGCTTGATCGCGGCGACACGGTGCTGGTGCCCAACCCGAGCTATCCGATCCACATCTACGGCGCGATCATCGCCGGCGCCGACATCCGCTCGGTGCGCATGACGCCCGGCGTCGATTTCTTCGCCGAGACCGAGCGCGCGATCCGCGAACTGATCCCGAAGCCGAAAATGCTGGTGATCGGCTTTCCCTCGAACCCGACGGCGATGTGCGTGGAACTGGAGTTTTTCGAGCGCGTGATCGCGCTGGCCAAGGCGCACGATATCCTGGTGGTGCACGACCTCGCCTATGCCGACATCACGTTCGACGGCTGGAAGGCGCCCTCGATCATGCAGGTGCCGGGCGCGCGCGACGTGGCGGTGGAATTCTTCACCATGTCGAAGAGCTACAACATGGCCGGCTGGCGCGTCGGCTTCATGGTCGGCAACAAGGATCTGGTGCACGCGCTGGCGCGCATCAAGAGCTATCACGATTACGGCACGTTCGCGCCGATCCAGGTGGCCTCCATCGTCGCGCTCGATGGGCCGCAGGACTGCGTCGAGGAAATCCGCCTCAAATACCAGAGGCGGCGCGACGTCATGGTGAAAGGCCTGCACGAGATCGGCTGGATGGTGGCCAATCCCAAGGCCTCGATGTACATCTGGGCCAAGATACCTGAGCATTACAGCGGCATGGGCTCGCTCGAATTCGCGAAGAAAGTGCTGCAGGAAGCCAAGGTGGCGGTGTCCCCGGGCATAGGCTTCGGCGATTACGGCGACGACCACGTGCGCATTGCGCTGATCGAAAACGAAGCGAGGAGCCGCCAGGCGCTGCGCGGCATCAAGGACATGTTCAGGAAAGACGGACTCGTGCCCGCGCCTGCGGCGGCGTCGGCTTAACGCGGCAGGGCGGAAGACCATGCTCAAACCGATCAAAAAGTCCTCCAAGCTCGCCGATGTCTGCTACGACATCCGCGGACCGGTGCTCGCGCGCGCGCGCCAGATGGAGGAGGAAGGCCACCGCATCCTCAAGCTGAACATCGGCAATCTCGCGCCGTTCGGCTTCGATGCGCCCGACGAAATGCGCCACGACGTGATCGTGAACCTGTCGAACGCCTCCGGCTACACCGACTCCAAGGGGCTGTTCGCGGCACGCAAGGCGATCATGCATTACGCGCAGCAAAAGCGCATCGCCGGCGTCGAACTCGACGATATCATCATCGGCAACGGCGTCTCGGAGCTGATCGTCATGGCGATGCAGGGGCTGCTCGACGACGGCGACGACGTGCTGCTGCCCGCGCCCGACTATCCG
>JAJZUK010000352.1 GCA_021847125.1 Pseudomonadota bacterium
GGACAAATTCACCGAGATGATGCTGGCGCAGACGGGATTGATCGGCATGATAGGCAAATCCGAGCGCGGCCCGGTCGCGATCGAGGCAATCAAGAAGCACAAAGCCGCCTACCTCATGGCAGTCGGCGGCGCCGCCTACCTCGTCGCCAAGGCGATCAAGAAATCGCGCGTGCTCGCCTTCGGCGACCTGGGCATGGAAGCGATCTACGAATTCGAAGTGAAAGACATGCCGGTCACCGTGGCCGTGGATGCCAGCGGCGCCTCGGTACACCAGACCGGCCCGGCGGAGTGGGAAAAGCGGATCAGGGAATTCAAGATCCCGGTTGCCGTGGCGTGACCCATCAATGCGTCATTGCCTAATTCGTGGCCCTCGCAATTGAAGAGTTGCGATGTTGCGCGGACGAAAATCCGTCCGCGCGGATCGCCGATTCCGTACCAAAAATACGGTTGGCGCGCGCAAGCGCGCAATGCCTCCGCTCCCGGCATGCGACGGCATGCAACGCCGTGTATGACTTGTTCTTGCGAAGTTGACTAGCGTTGCAGGGCAAACCCTTCCCGCGGTGGCTCAGCGTCGCCATTCTGATGGTGATCGCGACCACCTTCGGCAGCAACCACATCGCCGCCCGCTACGCCATCGATCACGGCGTCAATATCACCACCGCGGTGGCGGCGCGCTCCATCGGCGCGGCGCTGTTCGTCGGTGCGCTGGTTCTCCTGAGCCGCGTGCCGCTGGCGCTGCCGGCGGCGACGCGCTGGCGCGCCGTCGCGATCGGCGCACTCATCGCGGTGCAGAGCTACTGCATCTATTCGGCAGTCGCGCGCATCCCGGTAGCCCTCGCCCTGCTCGCCTTCAACACTTTTCCGATGATGTTCTCGCTCGTCTCCTGGGCTGCAGACGGTGCGCGCCCCGGACGGCGCGCGCTGATCGCAATGCCGATCGCGCTCGTCGGGCTGGCGCTCGCGCTCGATGCCTTCGGCGCACACGGCGACCTCGCCGACCGCTGGTCCGAGATCGGCGCCGGTGTCGGCTTTGCGCTGGGCGCGGCGGTGTCGTTCGCCGCGGCGCTGTATTTGACTTCGCGCTGGCTCAAGGACCTGGACGGGCGGCTGCGCACGCTGCTGACCATGAGCACCGTCGCGGTGCTGATGCTGGCGGCGGGCGTAATCGCAGGCAATCTGGCGTTGCCGTCGAACCCGGGCGGATGGCTGGGGCTGGGCCTGCTCATGCTGTTCTACGGCACGGCATTCACCGCCTTGTTCGTGCTGCTGCCGCGACTCGATGCCCTGAACAATTCGGCGGCCCTCAATTTCGAACCGATCGCGGTGCTGTTTCTCGCCTGGCCCATACTCGGGCAGGGCGTCGCGCCGCGGCAGATCCTGGGCGCGCTGATCGTGGTCGGCGCGGTGATCGCCCTGGGCACGGAGAAGCATTAGTCGATTTTGACGGGATGCCTCCCCTCTTCTTGATATAAGCTCTTAGCGCATGGGTCCTCCAGCAGACACGCATCTCATCGCCATCCGCCACGGCGAAACCGAGTGGAACTGCGTCGGCCGTTTCCAGGGACATCTCAACAGCGAACTCAACGCCGAGGGTCGCTCGCAGGCGCAGGCGCTGGGCGCGCGCCTGGCCGCCGAGCGCTTCGATCTGCTGCTCTCCAGCGATCTCGGCCGGGCGTTGCAGACCGCGAGCGCCATCGCCATGCACACCGGACACGAGATTCTGGTCGATGCGCGCCTGCGCGAACGGCGCATGGGAATCTTCCAGGGACTGACGCCGGCCGAGGTGCAGGAACGCTATCCCGACGACTATGCCCGATTCAAGTCCCATGACCCCGACTACGTGATCCCGGAGGGGGAAAGCGCGCGCCAGTTGTTCGGGCGCTGCGTCGACTGTTTCACCGAACTCGCCGAGCGCCATGCCGGACTGACGCTGGCCACCGTCACCCACGGCGGCGTGCTCGCCATGCTCTACCGCCACGCCAGGGCAATGCCGCTGGAGGCGCCGCGCGACTTTCCTTTGCCCAACACCGGGGTCAATCGTTTCCGCCACCGTCAGGGCGCCTGGGAATTGCAGAGCTGGGGCGATATCGCCCATCTGGATCATGCGTTGGACGACCCGGAATAGGCGCAGCGGACGAGCGAGCGCCGGTCGCCGGAGTCGGGCCGCAATGCTAAACTGCCGAGTGAAAAATCACACATCCACAGTATTCGCGAACTTGAGGAGCCCGCCATGACCTTGTACACCACCGAAGCCGTTCGTAGTGTAGCTCTAGTCGGCCACGGCGCCGCCGGCAAGACCACCCTGGCGGAAGCGCTGCTGGCGCGCGCCGGCGCGATCAAGTCGACCGGCAGCGTGGAGCGCGGCAGCACCGTCTGCGACTACGACCCGCTGGAGAAGACCTACGGCCACTCGCTCAACGCGGCGCTGGTCAATTTCGCCTGGCACGATACCCGCATCCATCTGATCGACACGCCCGGCTATCCGGATTTCGCCGGGCAGGCGATAGGCGCACTCGCCGCGGTGGACACC
>JAJZUK010000353.1 GCA_021847125.1 Pseudomonadota bacterium
CCGTCTGCTGGAGCAGAACCGCGAAATCCAGGACAGCCCCGGCGCGCTGCCGCTCGCGCCGGGCAGCGCCTCGATCCGCTTCGAGCACGTGGATTTTTCCTACGACCCGAAGCGCCAGATCCTGTTCGACCTGAGTTTCGACGTGCCCGCGGGCAGCAAGGTCGCGGTGGTCGGGCATTCGGGCGCGGGCAAGTCCACGCTGGCGCGCCTGCTCTACCGCTTCTACGACGTCAGCGGCGGCGCCATCCTCGTCAACGGCAGCGACATCCGCGCGCTGCAGCAGGCGAGCCTGCGCGCTGCGATCGGCATCGTGCCGCAGGACACGGTGCTGTTCAACGACAGCATTTACTACAACATCCAGTACGGCCGCCCGGAGGCGACGCGTGCGGAAGTCATCGAAGCGGCGCGGGCGGCGCATATCCACGAGTTCATCGAAAGCCTGCCCGACAAATACGAGGCGCAGGTGGGCGAGCGCGGGCTGAAGCTTTCCGGCGGCGAAAAGCAGCGCGTCGCGATCGCGCGCGCGATCCTGAAGAATCCCGCTATCCTGATTTTCGACGAAGCCACCTCGGCGCTGGATTCGGAAACCGAGAAATCGATCCAGGGGGAACTCGCGCGCATCGCGCAGGGCCATACCACGCTCGTGATCGCACACCGCCTGTCCACGGTGATGGATGCAGACCAGATCCTGGTCATGGATGCGGGGCGCATTATCGAGCGCGGCGCGCACCGCGAATTGCTGGAGCGCAACGGCGCCTACGCGCAGATGTGGGCACTGCAGCAGCAGGAGGAATCGCAACTCATGCGGGCGCAGAGCCTGGGCGCGCTGAAGGCCGCGGAAGCTCTTCAAATTTCGCATTAGGTAAAACCCGTATCCTATTATTTTTACTTGCCAAACTACGGTTTGGTCGCTAGACTGCGGCAAACGCCTAGCTTGCTGCGGGAGGAGAATCTTGCTGTCCGTACGCCAAATTTTGTCTTGTGTCGGCTTGAGCTTGGGCCTGGCCTGCATCGCCTACCCGGGCCAGGCGCAAGCGCATAGACACTCGCTCAAGCACGCACACGCGCCCGCGCAGCCACAGCGTCTGGCGCTGCGCTCCGCCTCCGCGCTGGTGCAGGACGCGGAAACCGGGGAGGTTCTGTACGGCAAGAATGCAAGTGCCGTAACTCCGATCGCCTCGATCACCAAGCTCATGACCGCGATGGTCGTGCTCGACGCAGGCGTAGAACTCAATCAAGTCGTCACCATCTCGACCGAGGACATGGATTACCTGCGCGGGACGCGCTCGCGCCTGAAACCGGGCGCAAGCCTCTCGCGCGATGAATTGCTGCGCCTCGCGCTGATGTCCTCGGAGAACCGCGCCGCTGCAGCCTTGGCGCGCACCACCTTTCCCGGCGGCATGGATGAGTTCAGGCGCGCCATGAATCACAAGGCGCAGATGCTGGGCATGGGCGACACGCACTTCGATGATGCGACCGGCCTCTCCAGCGCCAACGTGGCGAGCGCCGAGGATCTGGTCAAAATGGTGCGCGCCGCGCACCGCTACGAGCTCATCCGCGAATACACCACGACCGCCGGACACGAGGTGCAGGTTGCCGGCAGGCCGCTCGCTTACCGCAACACCGACCGGCTGGTGTCGAACGAAAGATGGCATATCGGCCTGTCCAAGACCGGCTTCACCAACGATGCCGGCCACTGCCTGGTGCTGCAGGCGAAGCTGGCCGAGCGCCAGGTGATCATCGTGCTCCTGGATTCCTGGGGCAAACTCTCGCGTATCGGCGACGCCAACCGCGTCAAGGCCTGGCTGGAAGCGAATGCCAGGCCGAACGCCGCTGTGCGCAGGGCTGCGCAGGAAGGCAGCAGACAAGCGCCTGGCTGAAGCGCGGGCGCGCCGGTCCAACCGGTGCTGGAGGGTGGAATGGCACAGCCGCAGCAGCGCCCCGCACAAGGGGTGGTGCGCTTCTACAACTTCTTGCCCGAGGGCAGGTCATTTCTGGACGAGGTGCTGACGGGCCTGGGCCGGCCGCACAAGGCGCTGCCGCCGAAGTATTTCTATGATGCGCGCGGCTGCGACTTGTTCGAGCAGATCTGCGAATCGCCCGAGTACTACCCCACCCGCACCGAACTTGCGATCATGCGCGAGCATGCCGCCGCGATGGCCAGGTTTCTCGGCCCGGACTGCCAGCTGATCGAGTTCGGCAGCGGCTCGAGCAAAAAGACGCGCCTGCTGCTCGAGCAACTGCAGCCGCCGCTCTACGTGCCGATCGACATCGCCGGCGAGGCCTTGCGTGCAGCCGCCGCCGGACTGGCGCAGCTGTTCCCCTGGCTCAACGTCAATGGCGTGTGCGCCGACTACACCATGCCGCTCACGCTGCCGGTATTCGTGGGTGTGCCGATCCGCAGGAAAGCGGTGTATTTCCCCGGTTCGACCATCGGCAATTTCACCCCGCAGGAGGCGATCGAGTTCCTGCAGCTCGCCCGGCGCATGGTCGGCGCGGGCGGCGCGCTGCTGATCGGCGTCGA
>JAJZUK010000354.1 GCA_021847125.1 Pseudomonadota bacterium
ATCGTAGGATTTCGACGAGCACATGATGATCTTGATCGCGGCCAGGTCCGGCCGGCTGCGGATCTCCCGGCACAGTTCGAAGCCGTCCATTTCCGGCATGATGACGTCGGTGATGACGCAATCCGGGCGGTCGACCGGAATTTCGCGCAGTGCCTGCGTGCTGGAAGCGAAGCACTTCACGTTGTGCCCGCTCTCTTCGAGCACCGCCTTCATCAGCTGCAGGATGATCGGGTCGTCGTCTACGATCGCAAAATTCATGGTCTCATTTCCAGCCGTCGTTCAGCGCCCTGGAATGGTTTCTGCGCATGCACAGCCCGGATATGCGCACTCGATCGGCATCGTACTACATCGGGTGCGGCCGTGGTAATCCTGCGCGGCGCATCTGCATTGATAAATCAGGGTAAAGCTGGTAGTTTCCTCTCTCGCTCAGGGACAGACGGCGAAGTCTAAAGCCGCGATCACAACCGACATCATGCAACAGGCATCCGCGCCAGCTGTTCTCGATCCGGAAGTCAGGCAGGCCCGGACCGCGGACGGAGCCGCCGCAGTTCAGCTGTCGGGCGCATGGGACATCCGCGCGCTCGAATCGCGCGCGCGATCGCTCCAACGGGAGTTGAAGCAGTACGCAACCGACCCGGGCAGCGGTTGGGACCTGTCCCAGATCCAGCGCTTGGACCATATCGGCGCACTGCTGATCTGGCAGGCCTGGGGCAAACGCCGCCCGGCCCGACTCGCTCTGGCGCAGGCGCACGAAGTGTTCTTTTCGAATCTCGATTCCGCGGCTGCCGCCGCGCCCGCGGCGCCGTTCGACCCCCTGCGCCTGGTGCGCGCCGTGGGCGCAGCGATGCTGCTCGCCGCCGAGCATATGCGCGGCATCGTACAGCTGCTGGGGCAGATCCTGCTCGATTCCCTGGTGCTGCTGCGCCATCCGCTGCGCGCGCCTTGGCGCGAGATCTCCGCCAGCCTGTATCGCGTAGGCGCGCAGGCGCTGGGCATCACCGCGCTGGTAGGCTTTCTGATCGGCATCGTATTGTCCTATCTCTCCGCCGAGCAGCTGAAATCGGTGGGCGCCAACGTTTATATCGTCAACATCCTCGGCCTCGGCATCATTCGCGAGCTCGGTCCGGTGATCGCCGCCGTGCTCGTGGCCGGTCGCTCCGGTTCGGCCATCACGGCCCAGCTCGGCGTCATGCGCGTCACCGAAGAGCTGGACGCGCTGTCGGTGATGGGCATTCCGCATACGGTGCGCCTGATCCTGCCCAAGATCGTGGCGCTCGCGATCGCGATGCCGCTGCTGATCCTGTGGACTTCCGGCATCGCGCTGATCGGCGGCGCCATTTCCGCAAGCATGCAGCTGGGCATCAGCGTGCATTCCTTCATGGCCGGCCTGCCCGCCGCCGTGCCGACGGTGAATCTATCGCTCGCCATGGGCAAGGGCGCGGTCTTCGGCGCGCTGATCGCGCTGGTCGCCTGCCATTTCGGCCTGCGCGTGCAGCCGAATACCGAGAGCCTGGGCATAGGCACCACCAATTCGGTGGTCACGTCGATCACCGCGGTGATCATCGCCGACGCCATATTCGCAATCATCTTCGCCGACGTCGGCATCTCGCTGCTATGACCCCCGTGATCGAAGTCGCAGGCCTGTGGACGCAATTTGGCGATCACGTGGTGCACAAGGACCTGAATCTCACGGTGATGCCGGGCGAAGTCGTGTCGCTGGTGGGCGGCTCCGGCAGCGGCAAGACCACGCTGATGCGGCAGATACTGGGCCTGGAGCAGCCGACGCGCGGAACGGTCAAAGTGTTCGGCATCCCGCTGCGGGGATCGAACGCGCAACTGCTGCACAAGATCCGCAAGCGCTGGGGCGTGCTGTTCCAGGAGGGGGCGCTCTACAGCGCGCTGTCGGTATTCGACAATATTGCGCTGCCGCTGCGCGAGCTGCGCGCCTTCGACGAAGACTTCATCCGCGACATGGTGCTGCTCAAGCTCGACATGGTCGACATCGAGCGCCGCCACGCGTCCAAGATGCCCTCCGATCTGTCGGGCGGCATGATCAAGCGCATCGCGCTGGCGCGGGCGCTGGTGCTCGAGCCCGAGCTCGTGTTCCTGGACGAACCGACCGCGGGCCTCGACCCGGACCGCAGCGAGAGCTTCGTCAAGCTGATCCGCTCGCTGCATGAAACGCTCAACCTGACGGTGGTGATGGTGACGCACGATCTGGACACGCTGGTATCGCTGTCGGACAAGATCGCGGTGCTCGCCGAACAAAAGCTCATCGTCTACGGGACGTTGAGGGAGGCGATCGCGGTGGAGCATCCGTTCATACTCAATTTCTTCCTCGGCGAGCGCGGCTTGCGCGCGCTGTCGGCGGTGGGTGCTACGATCAACCCAGGCGGCAAACATTAGGTAATTGGGAGGTCTCATGGAAAACCGCGCACACGCTCTCGCAGCGGGCTTGTTTACCTTGGTGCTGGGGGCAGCCCTCGCGGCAGTGGCCCTGTGGTTCGGCAAGGACGAACTCA
>JAJZUK010000355.1 GCA_021847125.1 Pseudomonadota bacterium
ACAGGGCTGCCTCGTCCGGTAGGATGTCGTTCATCCCGCGGACTGCTTGTATGGTATGACTCATGTTCGCGCTATGTATGAATAGACCTAGGCCGAGGCCTTGATCGAAATGGTCGTCTTGGCCGCGGCTGCGCCGCCGACACCGTAATGGCTGCGCACGTAGTCGTCCACGATCTTCTGGAAATCGCGGGCGATATTCTCCCCTTTGAGCGTCACCGTCTTCTCGCCGTCGACGAATACCGGCGCCACCGGATGCTCGCCTGAACCCGGCAGGCTGATGCCGATGTTGGAGTGCTTCGATTCGCCCGGGCCGTTTACCACGCAGCCCATCACTGCCACGTGCATATCCTCCACGCCGGGATATTGCTCGCGCCACAGCGGCATCTGGCTGCGCAGGTAGGCCTGAATGTCGGCGGCGAGTTCCTGGAAATAAGTGCTGGTAGTGCGGCCGCAACCGGGGCAACTGATGACCAGCGGCGCAAACGACCTCAGCCCCATGGTCTGCAGGATTTCCTGCGCCACCACGACTTCGCGCGTGCGGTCGCCGCCCGGCTCGGGCGTGAGCGATATGCGGATGGTGTCGCCGATGCCTTCCTGCAGCAGCACCGACAGCGCCGCGGTCGAGGCGACGATGCCCTTGGATCCCATGCCGGCCTCGGTGAGCCCCAGATGCAGCGCGTAGTCGCTCCGCGCCGCCAGGTCGCGATAGACCGAAATCAAGTCCTGTACGCCGCTGACCTTGCACGACAGGATGATCCGGTCCGCGGGCAGGCCCCATTTCTCTGCCTGCGCCGCCGATTCCAAGGCCGACACCACCAGCGCCTCGCGCATCACGACGTCGGCCGCGAGCGGCTGCGCGCGCGCGCCGTTCTCGTCCATCAGGCGCGCGAGCAGCGCCTGGTCCAGGCTGCCCCAGTTCACGCCGATGCGCACCGGCTTGCCGTAATTGCAAGCCATTTCGATCATGGTCGCGAACTGTTCGTCGCGTTTGGACCCTTTGCCGACGTTGCCCGGGTTGATGCGGTATTTTGCCAGCGCCTCGGCACACTCCGGATACTGGCTGAGCAGGCGGTGGCCGTTGAAATGAAAATCCCCCACCAGGGGCACGCTGCAGTTCCTGCGCGCGAGTTCGTCGCGGATGCGCGCGACCTGCGCCGCCGCCTCCGCCGTGTTGACGGTGATGCGCACCAGTTCGGATCCCGCGCGCGCCAGATCGTGCACCTGCTGCGCCGTGGCCAGCGCATCGGCCGTGTCGGTGTTGGTCATGGACTGCACCACGATCGGCGCACCGCCGCCGATAACCACGTCCCCTATGCGCACCTGGCGCGTGAGCTTGCGCGTGTTCACAGACATCGTCGCTACTCGAGCTTCAGGCGCGCGACGTCGACCTTGAAATAAGGCCGCAGATCGACAGGCGCATCGTTGTACCTCAATCGCACTTTGGCGGCATTGCCGATCACGACATCGAAAGGCGGCACCCCGTCGATAGCCTGACGCGTGCCGGGCTGATTGAGTTGGGACAGCAGCACTTTGCCGTCCGCCTGCTTGATTTCGACCCAGGACAGCTGATCGAACTCGAGCTCGATGCGCTTTTGCCCGCCGACGCTGAGCGCGCCGGCCGCCGGTGCGGCCGCGGCAACGGGCTCCGCGGTCCGCGCTTCGACCGTTGGCGCCACTTGCGTCACGCTCGCCGGCACCACAGGCTCTGCCGACGGCAACGGCGCAGGCGCGGGCGCAGCCGCCTGCACCGGCACCACCGAACGTGCATCGACGGCCGCAGCCTTGGGCTTGATCGTCACAACCTCGCCCGTGTCCAGCGGGCTCAGCCGCCATTCGTAGGCCACGATCGCCACCGCCACCAGCGCCGCGACCGACAACAGGACATACAGTCGATTGGACGATTTTGCGCTGCCCTCGATGAAGGGCTCCTGACCGCTGGTGCGCAGATCGACCGTAACGCTGCCGGGAATATCGCGCCGGGCGAGATCAGTGAGCAGCGGCGTGGGATCGATCTGCACCAGCTTGGCATAACTGCGGATCATGCCGCGCACAAAAGTCGCGCCGGGCAGCTTGGCGTAGTCGTCGGCTTCGATAGCCGCGATCTGCTTCACCCCATACTTGATCTGCTGCGACACGTCGGCCACGCTGAGCTTGAGCTCGGCGCGCGCCGCGGCGAGCGCCTGCCCCGGACTCAGCTGCTCGGTCGCTGGCGCTGCTTCGCTCATTCAAACCGGCCCTTGATCAAGTCCTGATACTCGGGCGACCCGGAAAAACGCCGCCGCAGCTGGGCGGCCAGCGAATTTTCGGCACCCCGGTCACCCAGCTTGCGCTGTATGCGCAGCGCCAGCCACAGCGATTCCGCCGTAGGCTCGACCAGCCGATTGAAGCGCTCGATCAGATTGCGCGCTTTTTCCAGCTGGCCGTGCTTGTACTCGATCGAAGCGAGGTTGAGCAGCGCGAGCAGGTTATCGGGATCGCTGCGCAGCGCGCGTTCGAAATAGTCGACCGAATCGCGT
>JAJZUK010000003.1 GCA_021847125.1 Pseudomonadota bacterium
TTATAACGTATTTACCAGCCCCAATTCGAATTGGAACACTAGCAAATGTTTGGATTTTTACGCGGTTATTTTTCCGATGACCTGGCCATTGACCTGGGCACCGCCAACACATTGATCTATGTGCGTGGCAAGGGCATCGTGCTAGACGAACCTTCGGTCGTCGCCATCAGACAGGAAGGCGGCCCCAGCGGCAAGAAGACAATTCAGGCAGTGGGCAAGGAAGCGAAGCAGATGCTCGGCAAGACGCCCGGCAACATCGTCGCCATTCGTCCGATGAAGGACGGCGTGATCGCCGATTTCACCGTGACCGAGCAGATGCTGAAACTATTCATCAAGAAGGTACACGTTTCGCGTCTGCTGTCGCCCAGCCCGCGCATCATCATCTGCGTGCCCTGCGGTTCGACCCAAGTCGAGCGGCGCGCGATCCGCGAGTCGGCGATCGGCGCAGGCGCGTCCCAGGTGTTCCTGATCGAGGAGCCGATGGCCGCGGCGATCGGCGCCGATCTTCCGGTGGCGGAAGCGACCGGTTCGATGGTGGTCGACATCGGCGGCGGCACCACCGAGGTGGGCGTGATTTCACTCGGTGGCATGGTGTACGCGGGCAGCGTGCGCGTCGGCGGCGACAAGTTCGACGAGGCCATCATCAACTACATCCGCCGCAACTACGGCATGCTGATCGGCGAGGCCACCGCAGAAAAAATCAAGAAGGAAATCGGTTCCGCCTTCCCCGGTTCGGAAGTGCGCGAAATGGAAGTCAAAGGGCGCAATCTCGCCGAAGGCATTCCGCGCAGTTTCACCATTTCTTCGAACGAGATCCTGGAAGCGCTCACCGATCCGCTGAACAGCATCGTCAGCGCGGTGAAGTCCGCGCTCGAGCACACCCCGCCTGAACTCGGCGCGGACATCGCCGAGAAAGGCATGGTCCTCACCGGCGGCGGCGCGCTGTTGCGCGACATCGACCGCCTGCTGATGGAGGAAACCGGGCTGCCGGTGATCGTGGCCGACGATCCGCTCACCTGCGTGGTGCGCGGCTCGGGGATGGCGCTGGAAAAAATGGACAAGCTCGCCTCGATCTTCACCAATGACTGAACCCGGCAATGGGTAAGGGGCGATGAGCCAAGGCGCGACGGGCCACCCGACTCATCGCCGCGCGCCCGTCGCCGGATAGCGCCGACATGGAACACCAGCCGCCACCGTTCTTCAATCGCGGCCCGGCGCCTCTGGTCCGCCTCACCTTCTTCGTTTCGCTTGCGATCCTGCTGATGGTTCTGGACGCGCGCTTTCGCTACGCCGAGAGCGTGCGCCAGGTGGTGGCGCTCGCCGCCTATCCGATACAGCGCGTCGCGATGGCGCCGGTGGACTTGTTCCTGGGCGTGGCGCATTACTTCAGCACTACCACCACGCTGCGCGAGGAGAACACCGCGCTCAAGACGAAAGCTCTGCGCGCGGCACCCGATCTGCTGCAGCTGGAGGCGCTGAAAGAGGAAAACAACCAGTTGCGCCGCCTGCTCGACGCGCAGGAAAGGCTGCCGCGCAAAGCGGTGTTCGCCGAGATCCTCTATGCCGCGCGCGACCCGTTCTCGCGCAAGGTGGTGATCGACAAGGGCGCGCAGAGCGGCATCGCCGCCGGCCAGCCGGTGATCGACGACGTCGGCGTGATCGGCCAGGTGACGCGCGTGTATCTGCTGATGAGCGAAGTGACGCTGCTCTCGGACAAGGACCAGGCGATCCCGCTGCAGGTGCAGAGAAACGGCCTGCGCGCGGTCGCGTACGGCGGCGCCGAGGGCGGCATGCTCGATCTGCGCTTCATGGCGGCGAACGCCGATATCAAGAACGGGGACACTCTGGTCACCTCGGGCATAGACGGCACCTACCCGCCGGGACTGCCGGTGGCCACGGTGGCGCGCATCGAGCGTGATGCGGCCTACGCGTTCGCCAAGATCACGCTCGCGCCGACCGCGGGCACCGACCGGTATCGCCAGGTTCTGGTGCTGTCGAACATAGACAAACCGGCGCCGCCGGTCGCCGAGCCCCCGGCGCGCAAGCCGCCCAGACCGAAGCGCCAGCGCAAGGCCGAGTGACATGCAACTGCAAGCACACGCGCAACCCATCCTGCTGCCGGCCAAAGTCAGCTTCATCGTGCTCACTTTGGCGCTGGGGCTGCTGTTCGACCTGCTGCCCTGGCGCAACCTGGCGGGCGTGCCGGACCTCACCGCGACGGTGCTCGCGTTCTGGTGCATCCACCAGCCGCGCCGGGTCGGCATCGGCATCGCCTTTACGCTGGGACTCGTGCTCGACGTCGGCAACGGCGCGCTGCTCGGCCAGCATGCGTTCGGCTATTCGGTGCTCGCGTTTCTCGCGTTTGCGGTGCACCGGCGCATCCTCTGGTTTCCGCAGTGGCAGCAGGCGCTGCATGTGCTGCTGCTGTTGCTGTCGACGCAACTGCTGACGCTGGTGATACGCATCGCCGCCGGCGCCGATTTTCCGGGCTGGACCTATTTCGCCGGCAGCTTCATCTGCGCGGCGCTGTGGCCGGCGCTGAGCTTTCTGCTGCTGCTGCCGCAGCGGCGGGCGGAAGTCCTGGACGAGAACCGGCCGATTTAGACCATGCGTCTAGCCGAATTCAAGGACCACCAGCGCGAGCTGTATCACTTTCAACTGCGCATCGGCATCGCCGGGGTGTTCGTGTTTGCCGCGTTCTCGCTGCTGCTCGTGCGCTTCATCTACCTGCAGGTCGTGCAGTACGACTACTATCGCACCAAGGCGGAGGACAACCGCATCTCCATCGTGCCGATCATGCCCAACCGCGGGCTCATTCTCGACCGCAATGGCGCCGTGATGGCGCGCAACTATTCGGCTTACACGCTGGAAATCTCGCCGGGCAAAGCCGGGGACCTCGAAAAGACCATCAACGAACTGGAGTCCGTGGTCGAGATCCGCCCCAGCGACCGCGCCCGCTTCAAGCGCCTGATGATCGAAGCCAAGGGGGCGGACAGCCTGCCGATCCGCACCCGCCTCACCGACGAGGAGGTGGCCAAGTTTGCCGTCAACCGTTACCGCTTTCCCGGCGTCGACATCCAGGCGCGCCTGTTCCGCCAATATCCCCTGAGCGAGCTGGCGTCGCATGTGACCGGCTACATCGGCCGCATCAACGACCGCGACGTGGAGCGCATCGCGGATGCGGGCCTCGCCGCCAACTACAAGGGCACGGATCACATCGGCAAGACCGGGCTGGAGCAAAGCTACGAAAGCGAGCTGCACGGCATTACCGGCTACGAGCAGGTTGAGGTGGATTCGGCCGGCCGCGGCGTGAGGACGCTGTCGCGCACCTCCCCCACCCCGGGCAACAACCTGGCGCTGACCCTGGACATCAAACTGCAGCAGGTTGCCGAGCAGGCTTTCGGCGAAAACCGCGGCGCGCTGGTGGCGATAGAGCCCTCCACCGGCGGCATCCTCGCCTTCGTTTCCAAACCCGGCTTCGACCCCAACCTGTTCGTCGACGGCATCGATCCAGCCAGCTGGGACCTGCTCAATAATTCGTCGGACCGCCCGATGGTGAACCGCGCCCTGGCCGGAACCTATCCGCCGGGCTCCACCTTCAAGCCCTATATGGCGCTGGCCGCGCTCGAGTTGGGAAAGCGCACGCCGCAGCAGACGATCAGCGATCCGGGTTTTTTCCAGTTCGGCAATCACCGCTTCCGCGACGACAAGCCCGGCGGCCACGGCTCGGTCGACATGTACAAGTCCCTGGTCGCCTCCTGCGACACCTATTACTACATGCTCAGCAACGATCTGGGCATAGACAACATCGCGCGCTTCATCGGCCGCTTCGGTTTCGGCGCGAAGACCGGCATCGACGTCGAGGGCGAAGCCAGCGGCGTGCTGCCGTCGCAGGAGTGGAAGCGCAAGCGCTTCAAGAAGACCGAGCAGCAGAAATGGTACGCCGGCGAGACCATCAGCGTCGGCATCGGCCAGGGCTACAACGCGTACACGCCGCTGCAGATGGCCCAGGCGATGGCGGCGCTCGCCAACAACGGCGTCATGTACCGCCCGCACCTGGTGAACTACATCGAGAACATCCGCAGCGGCGAGCGCACCCTGATCGAGCCCAAAATCAATAGCGCGATAGAGCTGAAGCCGGCCAACATCGAGTTCATCCAGCGCGCCCTGGCCGGGGTGAACATCGAGGGCACGGGCGCGCGCGCCTTCGCCAAGGCCGAGTACACCAGCGCCGGCAAGACCGGCACGGCACAGGTGGTAGCGATGAAGCAGAACGAAAAATACAACGAGAAGAACGTGGCCGAGCGCCACCGCGATCACGCGCTGTTCATCGCATTCGCCCCGCTGGAGAGTCCCAAGATCGCGCTCGCGGTCGTGGTGGAAAACGCCGGCTTCGGCGCGCGCGCCGCGGCGCCGATCGCGCGCCAAGTACTGGACTACTATCTGCTCGGCAAGCGCGTCGAAGCGCCTGCGGCCGAAGTTGCCGCGGAGGAAGGCGATGATTAGGGCGCTCTGGCTGCGTTTTATCGACAAGATCGATCCGCCGCTGTTCGCGCTCGCTTTCGCGCTGCTCGCGCTCGGGCTCGTCACCCTGGCGAGCGCCGCGCACGATACGCCGTCGCGCATCAGCGGCCAAGTAGTCAGCATTCTGGTGGCCCTCGCGGTGATGTGGTCGGTGGCGCAGTTCCAGCCGCAGACGCTGATGCGCTTCGCGCTTCCCGTCTATGCGCTCGGGCTCGCGCTGCTGGTCGCGGTGGCGCTGTTCGGCGATGTCGTCAACGGCGCGCGCCGCTGGCTGAACTTGGGCGTCACCCGCATCCAGCCTTCGGAAATCATGAAAATCGCCATGCCGCTGATGCTCGCCTGGTATTTCCACAAGTATGAGGCGAGCTTGAAGCTGCGCGAGTATTTTGTCGCCAGCCTGCTGCTGCTGGTGCCGGTGATGCTGATCGCGCGCCAGCCCGACCTCGGCACCGCGCTGCTGGTGACCGCGGCCGGCTTCTATGTGATTTTCCTCGCCGGCCTGTCGTGGAAGCTGCTGCTCGGCCTGGTGCTCGCCGGCGGCGCCAGCCTGCCGTTCCTGTGGTCGCTGATGCACGACTACCAGCGCCGCCGCATCCTGACCCTGCTCGACCCGGCTTCCGACCCGTTGGGCGCGGGTTACCACATCATCCAGTCGGTGATCGCCGTGGGCTCGGGCGGGCTGGCCGGCAAAGGCTGGCTCAGGGGTACGCAGGCGCATCTGGAGTTCATCCCGGAGCGGTCCACCGACTTCATTTTCGCCGTGTACTCCGAGGAGTTCGGGCTGATCGGCAATTGCCTGTTGCTGCTGCTGTACCTGCTGCTGATCGGCCGCGGTCTGGCGATTGCCGCCAACGCGCCCACTTTTTTCGCGCGCCTCCTGGCCGGCGCCGTGACGCTGAGTTTCTTCACCTACGCCTTCGTCAACATGGGCATGGTGAGCGGCATCCTCCCGGTAGTCGGCGTGCCCCTGCCGCTGGTGTCCTTCGGCGGCACCGCTCTGGTGACACTGTTCCTCGGCATCGGCATACTGATGAGCATCCACAGGCACCGCAAGCTGGTTCAGACTTGAGCGCGAGCATCACAATTTGGCCGCAGCCCCCGGGACGGACGAAAACCGGCCCAGGTCCCCTGGCGAGCGCGGTGTTGATCGCGCTCGCCCTGGCCATGGCCACCCTGCTTGGCGGATGCGGCAGCGCGCCCAAACGCGGGGCGATACTCCGGGACGAAAACATCGCCGCGAAAAAACGCGCGACACCCGCGCCGGCGCCGCCCGGCAGCCGCGGCGGCGCTTATTACCAGGACGACGGCCCGGGCGACAGCCCTCCGCCTAACCTGGATCAGATTCCGGACGCCGAGCCCAGGCCGGAGCCGCTCGCGCGCGCCGCCAACAATCCCTATACCGTGTTCGGCCAGCAGTACGTGCCATACAGGACGCTCGCGCCCTACCGGCAGCGCGGCATAGGCAGCTGGTACGGGCGCAAGTTCCACGGCCAGCGCACCTCCAGCGGCGAGCCCTATGACATGTACGCCATGACCGCGGCGCATGCGACGCTGCCGATTCCGAGCTACGCGCGCGTGACCAACCTTGGCAACGGCCGCAGGGTAATCGTGCGCATCAACGATCGCGGACCGTTTCATTCCGGGCGGGTCATCGATTTGTCCTACGCCGCGGCGTACAAACTCGGTTACGCCGGGGCCGGCAGCGCGTTCGTGGAAGTCGAATCGATTACCGCGGACGAGATGCCGCTGATCGCCGCGCGGCCGCAGCCTCCGGCTGCGCTCGCGGCGCCACCGCCCGAGGCGCAGCAGCCGGTTGCCTCTGCCCAGCCGATAGCGCCGGTGATCCTGGCGGCGGCCAACCCGTTGCAGGCCGAGCCGCCGGCATCCCCGCCGCCCATTCCGGTCGATGTCGCGGCCGGCGGCATTTACCTGCAGCTCGGCGCATTTTCGGCGCGCGACAACGCCGAGAATTTCCGCGCCCGCGTGTATCAGCAGCTCAGCTGGCTCAACGATGCGATCCGGATTTTCGCGCGCGACGGCATGTACCGCCTGGATCTGGGTCCCTACCGCAACCGCGACGAAGCCGCCGGCATGGCGGAAAAAATCCGCGAAGCGCTGCAATTCAAGCCGCTGGTCGTCGTGCGTTAGCGCTCAGGCAAACAGGATGAAACCCGCCTTATCTGCGCTTTGCCTCGTCCTGCCGCTGTGCGGCTGCGCCGAGTTGCCGCGCGCGGCGCCGCCGGCGCCTCAGGCGGCGCCGGCCAAACCCGCGAGCCTGCCGCTGGCGCAACTGCTGCGCCGCCCTGGGGGCTACTACAAGGACGGCGGGCCCGACGGCGCGCCTCCGCTCGATCTGGACGCCATCGTCGACGCCGTGCCAAAACCGGAGCCTCTGAACGTTCACGCCAACCATCCCTACATCGTGTTCGGCAAGGAATACGCGCCGGAGACCTTTTTTTCCGCGCACAGAAAGCAAGGCACGGCCTCGTGGTACGGCCGCAAATTCCACGGTCAACGCACCTGGAGCGGCGAAATTTACGACATGTACGCCATGACCGCCGCCCATCCGACGCTGCCGGTCCCAAGCTACGCCCGCGTCACCAATCTGCAAAACGGAAAATCGGTGGTGGTGCGCATCAACGACCGCGGCCCGTTTTCCTCCGGCCGCATGATGGACCTGTCGTTCGCAGCGGCCTACAAACTCGGCTTTGCGGACGCGGGCATCGCTGCAGTGGAAGTGGAAAGCATCGTGCTCGAAGCAGCGGCGGCGCCGGCGCGTGCGGCGGCTGCGGTGGAATCGAACGATATCCCGGTAACCAGCGAAATCGCCGGGATCTATCTGCAACTCGGCGCGTTCTCGGCGCGCGCGAACGCCGAGAGCTTTCGCGACAATATCCGCAAACAGCTGACCTGGCTGAAGCAGCCGATCCTGATTCAGGAACGCGGCAAGCTGTTCCGCCCGCGCCTCGGACCCTACTCGACGCGCGGCGAAGCCAATGCGATTGCCGAGAAAATCCGCGCGGAACTCGATTTCAAACCGCTAGTCGTAAACAAATAAGCTGCTGTTTCAGCCGTCCTGAATGAGCCGATGAGTGCAATATGCGGCTGGTATAATTTAGGTTTTTGCGCCTTCACATGACCCTGAAACACCTGCTGGCCTGCCTGCTGCTGCTGCCCGCCCTCGCGTTTGCGGACGCCCCGCCCCCGATTGCCGCCAAATCCTGGCTGCTCTACGACTTGACCAGCGCCCAAGCCATCACCAGCGCGAATGAGCGCGAGCGCGTAGAGCCCGCTTCGCTGACCAAGCTGATGACGGCCTATCTCGCGTTCTCGGCGCTGAAACAAAAGACCTTGACGCCGGAGCAGATCGTGCCGGTATCGGAACGCGCCCAGAAAGCGCCCGGCTCGCGCATGTTCATCGAACCGAACAAGCCGGTGAAGGTCGAGGAGTTGCTGCACGGCATGATCACGCAATCGGGCAACGACGCCTGCATCGCGCTCGCCGAAGTCATTGCCGGAAGCGAAGACCAGTTCGTGCAGATGATGAACCGCGAAGCGCGGCGCCTGGGCATGAAGGATACGAGCTTCACCAACGCGAGCGGGCTGTCCGACCCCAAACACTACTCGACCGCGTACGACCTGGGCCTGCTCGCCTCGGCGCTGATCCGTGATTTTCCCGAATACTATCCGCTGTATTCCCTGCGCGAGTACCGGTACAACAACATTTCCCAAACCAACCGCAACCGTCTGCTGTGGCTGGACCCGAACGTGGACGGCATGAAGACGGGCTATACTGAAAACGCCGGATTCTGTCTGATCGCGTCGGCCAAGCGCGGGACGCGGCGCCTGCTCTCGGTGGTGCTGGGCGCGAGTTCCGACAGCGCCCGGGCGCAGGAAAGCCTGAAACTGCTGAACTACGGATTCCAGTTTTACGATGCGGTGAAACTGTATGAGAAAGGACAGGCGGTAAGCACGTTGGAGGTCTGGAAAGGAGCCGAGAGACGACTCAAGGCCGGGTTTCTGTCCGACTTCTATGTCAGCGTACCGCGCGGGCTCGCCGATCAATTGAAGGCGGACCTGGTAAGCATGCAGCCGCTGGTCGCGCCTATCGGCGTTGGACAGAGGGTGGGCGTGGTCAAAGTAACGCTGCAGAACAAACTGCTGGGAGAGTACCCGGTGGTGGCGCTGGAGAACGTGGCGATTGCCGGATTTTTCGGCCGCGCCTGGGACAGCATGCGGATTTGGTTCAAGTGACCGCTGCGAAGCGGCGGTCATCCCGAGGAGCGGGAGCGACGAGGGATCTGCTTTTGTACCCCTGGAAACGGCAGATTCTTCCGGCATCGCCTTCGGAATCATTTATCAGGAGATGCAGATGATTTATTTGAATGGCGAATGGATGCCGATCGAGCAGGCCAGGATTCCGGTGCTCGACCGGGGTTTCATTTTCGGCGACGGCGTGTACGAAGTGATTCCCTGCTATTCCGGCCACCCGTTCCGCTTGCGCGAACATCTCGCGCGCCTGCAGTCCAGCCTCGACGGCGTGCGCATGGCCAACCCCTACAGCCCGGAGCGCTGGATTGAACTGGTGCGCGAGATCTTGGTCAAGAATCCGATGGTCGATCAATACGTCTACCTGCAGGTAACGCGCGGCGTGGCGCCGCGCGACCATGCTTTCCCCAAGGGTGTGAAGCCGACCGTGTTCATGATGTCCAACCCGCTCACCACGCCGCCGCAGGAACAGCGCGAGCGCGGCGTGGCCGCGGTCACCGTCGCCGACAACCGCTGGCTGCGCTGCGACATCAAGTCGGTGTCGCTGCTCGCCAATTGCCTGCTGCGCCAGACCGCGGTCGACGCCGGCGCCGCCGAATCGGTGCTGCTGCGCGACGGCATGCTCACGGAGGGATCGGCGAGCAATATTTTTGCGGTCAGGAACGGCGTCATCATCACCCCACCCAAGTCCAATTTCATCCTGCCCGGCATCACCTACGACGTGGTCATCGAACTTGCGCGCGCCAACCGGATGCCGCTGGAGATCCGCCAGGTGAGCGAAGCCGAGGTGCGCGATGCGGACGAACTCTGGCTCACCTCCTCGACCAAGGAAGTGCTGCCGATTTCGACCCTGGACGGCAAGCCGGTCGGCCACGGTCCAGGCGCGGGCAAACCCGGACCGGTGGCCGCGCGCATGTATCAGCTCTACCAGGACTACAAGCGCACGGTGATGCGTGCACCGGACCATGTCTGAACACCTGCTGCAAGATGAAGCTCGCAACAGCAAACACCGGAAAGCATGAGGGAAGTATCCCCTCGTTGTGCCATGAACCCCAAGCCTGAACCCGAGTCGCTGCTCGCCTTTCCCTGCGACTTCCCGATCAAGATCATGGGCGAGACCCAGCCGGGGTTTGCGCAGGAGGTGATGGCGGTGGTCCTGCGCCACGCGCCGGATTTCGACGCCGCCACCATGGAGATGCGCAAGAGCCGCCTGGGAAAATACCTGTCGCTGACAGTCACCGTGCGCGCCACCTCGCGCGTACAGCTGGATGATCTGTATCGCGACCTGTGCGACCATCCGATGGTCAAGATGGTGCTGTAGGCATGCACAGCGAAAGCCAAAGGCAGTTGGCCGAAGCGGCGCGGGCAAAGGCGCGCGCGCCCGGAACCGCGCTGCGCACGCCGCTTCCGGCGCCGCACCTCAGGCAGCTCGGCCTCACCGAGTATCAGCCGGCCTATGCCGCGATGCGCCAGTTCACCAGCTCGCGCACGGATGACACGCCGGACGAAATCTGGCTGCTTGAGCACCCGCCGGTATACACCGCGGGCCTCGCCTGCCGCCCCGAACACCTGCCGCGCGAACCCGGCATTGCGCTCGCGCGCATCGATCGCGGCGGCCAGATCACTTATCACGGTCCGGGCCAGGTGGTGATGTACACGCTGCTCGATCTCGCGCGGCGCAAGCTGAAGATCAGGCCCTTCGTCAGCCTGCTAGAGCAGGCGGTGATCGATACCCTGGCCCATCACGATGTCTTGGCGCAGCGCAAGAGCGGCGCGCCCGGCATTTACGTGGACGGCGCAAAAATCGCGGCGCTGGGGCTGCGTGTGCGCAGCCGCGGCTGCTATCACGGCGTCGCGCTGAACGTGGACATGGACCTCGCCCCTTTCCTGGCGATCGATCCCTGCGGCTACCCCGGGCTGGCGGTGACCCAGGCGCGCGACCTGGGCATCAGGGCCTCTCCAGGGGAGCTGGGCGAGCAGCTCGCCGCCGAATTGACCCGACTCCTGGCGCAACATGAGCGCAGGCGCTGAAACAGGCCGCGCCAAAACGGCGCGCATTCCGATCAAGATCCTGCCGCAGGAGCGCCTGAAAAAGCCCGGGTGGATCCGGGTCAAGGCCGGATCCGACAGCACGCGCTTCGGTGAAATCAAGCTGCTGCTGCGCGGCGCGAAGCTGCACACCGTATGCGAGGAAGCCTCCTGCCCGAATATCGGCGAGTGCTTCGGCAAGGGCACTGCGACCTTCATGATCCTGGGGGATTTGTGCACGCGGCGCTGCCCCTTCTGCGATGTCGCCCACGGGCGGCCGGTCGCACCCGACGCGGGCGAGCCGCTGCACCTCGCGCAGGCCATCGCCGCGCTCGCGCTCAATTACGTGGTCATCACCAGCGTCGACCGCGACGACCTGCGCGACGGCGGCGCGCGGCATTTCGCCGACTGCATCCGTGCGGTGCGCGCGCTTGCGCCGCGCACGCGCGTCGAAGTGCTGGTGCCCGATTTTCGCGGCCGTCTGGAAATCGCACTCGAAATCCTCGCCGCCGACCCACCCGACGTGATGAACCACAATCTCGAGACCGTGCCCCGGCTGTACCGCCAGGCCCGCCCCGGCTCGGACTACGGCCATTCGCTCAAGCTGCTGCGGGAATTCAAGGCGCTGCGGCCCGGCATCCCGACCAAGTCGGGCCTGATGCTGGGCCTGGGCGAGACCGACGAGGAGATACTCGCCGTGATGCGCGACCTGCGCGCGCACGGCGTGGACCTGCTCACCATAGGCCAGTACCTGCAGCCGACCGCGCACCACCTGCCGGTGCTGCGCTACGTCCACCCGGACGGCTTTGCGGTGTTCGAGCAAGCGGCCCGGGAAATGGGCTTTCTGCACGCGGCGATCGGGCCGATGGTGCGCTCGAGCTACCATGCCGACAAACAGGCGCACGCCGCAGGGGTCTAGCCCGCGGCGGGCGGGTTAGAAGAACACTTCGCTGCGGCGCGCGCCGGCGTCCAGTTCGAACATGGCGAAGCGGATGACGTTGGCCGCCTTTTGCAGACCGCTTTTCGACAAGCGCGTCGGCTGGTCATAGTCTTCAGGCTCGTTGCAGATCAAGCGCAGATCGATCAGGGCAACGCGCGCCGCGACGGCGCGCTTAGTGACGCGGTCGTTGAACACGGCCAGGGCCGCGCAGGCGGTGCGCTGGCGCACCGGATCCTTGTAATTGGGCTGAAACATGGTGCACACCATGATTACCAATTGGGCCGCCTGCGCGACGTGGATCAGCCGATCGAGCGTGCGTTCGAACTCGTCGGCGGCGAGCGCCAACTGCTCCAGCGTCTGCCCGTACGCATCCTGCCGGCTGTGCAGCAGCCCGCTCTGCTCGATCGCGTGATTGCCTTCGATGAAAATGATCGCGTGGGTGGCGTCCCTGGGCAAAACGGCGGACGGCCCAGCGCGCTCGACTTCGGCCGCGGAGACGACGCTGATTTTCCACTGATTGCGCGTCCCGGGAAGGAGGGCATCCTCGAATTCTCCCGGGGTCTTGTCGATGCTGCTGTAGGCGTCGATCAAGGCGTCCCCGAGCAGCACGACATGTCTGGACTGTTTGCGCCTGGAAGCTGGCGCGGCAGAAGGCTTCGGTCTGGACGGCTGTTTCATTTCGCCCGCGAATAAGGTTAGTGCGCCTGCTCCCAGTTTGCACCCACACCGACATCCACGACAAGCGGCACCGCCAGCCTGGCCACCCCGGTCATCAGCCCGGGGAGCGTTTCGCGCACTTGCGCGAGCTCCGCCTGCGGCACTTCCAGCACCAGTTCGTCGTGCACTTGCATCACCTGCTTCGCGCACAGCCGCTGCGCATCCAGCCAGTCCTGCACCGCGATCATCGACAGCTTGATCAGGTCCGCCGCCGTCCCCTGCATCGGCGCGTTGATGGCGGCGCGCTCCGCGCCCTGTCGCCGGCCGGCGTTGGCGGCGCGGATTTCGGCGAGCCACAGGCGCCGGCCGAACACCGTCTCGACATAACCGCGCTCGCGCGCCTGCTCGCGCGTCTGCTGCATGTAGCGCGCCACGCCGGGGTAGCGCATGAAGTAGCTGTCGATATAGGCCTGGGCGGTGGCGCGTTCCAGCCCCAGGGCCTGCGCCACGCCGAACGCCGACATGCCGTAGATCAGGCCGAAGTTG
>JAJZUK010000004.1 GCA_021847125.1 Pseudomonadota bacterium
TTAGAGTTTATCAGATCAAAACCGAATCAGCGAACAGACCGAAGCATCCGAATGCGCGCGCGCAGGCATATGTCATGAGTCCGCATGGGCCGGCGCGCGCCGCGGTAATGCTGCTGAGCGCGCTCCTCATGGCGCAGGCGGCAGCGTCCGACGTGCTCAAAGTCGGTTCCAAGCGCTTCACCGAATCCTACATACTGGGCGAGCTGCTGGTGCAGGCCGCGACGCCCCAGGGCCCGGCCGAGCACAAAGCCGGCCTGGGAAATACCGCCATTCTTTACGCCGCGCTGCGCTCAGGCTCCATCGACGTCTATCCGGAATACAGCGGCACCATCGCGCGCGAGATCCTGAAAATCGAAGGCAATCCGGACATCTCCGAACTGAACCGCAGGCTCGCCACCTTTGGCCTGGCGGCGTCCGTTCCACTCGGGTTCAACAATACCTATGCCCTCGGGGTGCGCGAGGAGTTGGCGCTGCGCCTGGGCCTGAAATCCATCACCGACCTGGCCGCGCACCCCGGACTGCGCCTGGGCCTGTCGCAGGAGTTCATCGCCCGCAAAGACGGCTGGCCCGGTCTGGCGAAAGCCTACGGCCTCGCGTCGTTCGCGCCGACTGGCCTCGACCACGGCCTGGCCTACGAGGCGCTCGCCGGCGGCCGGGTGGACGTGATCGACACCTATTCGACCGACGCCAAGATCGCGCGCTATCGCATCCGCCTGCTCGCGGATGACCTCGGCTATTTCCCGCGCTACGACACGCTGCTGCTGCACCGGGCGGATGCGCCGCAGCGTTTCCCGCGGCAGTGGCAGGCGTTGCGCGCGCTGCAGGGCACGCTCGACGAGCGCAGCATGATCGCAATGAACGCGGCCGCGGAAACCGAAGGCAGGAGCTTTGCCCAGGCGGCTGCGCTTTATTTACAGAAGCCGGCGCAGCGCACAACGAGCGTCCCGCAGCGCGGATTTTTCGAGGTCCTGTTCGCGCCCGATCTCTACCGGCTGACGCGCGAGCATCTGCTGCTGGTGTTCGGCTCGCTCGCCGCGAGCATCGCCGCGGGCGTGCCCCTCGGTGTCGCTGCGGCGAGAAAGCCGCGCCTCGCGCAGCCGATTTTCGCGCTGGTCGGCGTGGTGCAGACCATACCCTCGCTCGCGCTCCTGGCTTTTCTCATCGCCCTGATGGGCAGCATCGGCACCCTGCCTGCGGCGATCGCGCTGTTTCTTTACGCCCTGCTGCCCATCGTTCGCAACACCCACACCGGGGTGCTCGGCGTAGGCGACGGCCTGCGCCAGGCGGCGCTCGCCCTGGGGCTGTCCCGCAAGGACCAGTTGCTGGCGATCGAACTGCCGCTCGCCCGCCCCGCCATACTCGCCGGCATAAAGACTTCGGCGGTCATCAACGTCGGCACGGCGACCATCGCGGCCTTCATCGGCGCCGGCGGCTACGGCGAGCGGATTGCCGCGGGCCTTGCGGTGAACGACAATCTGATCCTGCTCGCCGGTGCCGTGCCCGCGGCCGCGCTGGCCCTGCTGATACAAGGACTGTTCGAGCTCATCGAACGCTTTTTCGACCCGCTCAAGAGATCATGACGCTCCATTCCAGCCCAACCTTCTTTTCGTTTCCCCCCGATGAACTCGCCGGCGTCCCGGAGCGGTCCTCGGTCATCGCCGGGCTGATGGCGGACCCGCCTTGGGTATCGCCGAAGTATCTTTACGGCCCCCTGGGTTCGCGCCTCTTCGACGCGATCACCGAACTGCCCGAATACTATCCGACCCGCACGGAAAAAGCCGTGCTGGAGGCGTGCCGCGACAGCATCGCGCAGGCCGCAGGCGCCGCTCCGACGCTGATCGACCTGGGCGCGGGCAACTGCGAAAAGGCGCGCAGCCTGTTCCGCGCGCTCAGGCCCCGCCAGTATGTAGCCGTGGACATGTCGGTCGAATTCCTGCGCCATTCGATGGCGCATTTGCAGCGCGACTACCCTGATCTGGAAATGCTTGGCATCGGCGTCGATTTTTCCGCGGGGCTGCGCCTGCCCGACGCCGTTCGCCGCGACAACCGGCTGTTCTTCTATCCGGGCTCATCCATCGGAAACTTCACGCCGGAGGGGGCGCTCGCATTTCTCACCGGGGTGCGCGAGCAATGCCCTGGCGGCGGCCTGCTGATCGGGGTTGACCTGATCAAGGACGCATCCGTCCTCCAGGCTGCCTACGACGACGCCCTCGGCGTCACCGCAGCTTTCAACCTCAATCTGCTGAATAACCTCAATGCGTTGATCGGCAGCGATTTTTCCGTGGGCGACTGGCGGCATTACGCTGTGTTCAACGCCGCGCTGTCGCGCATCGAAATGCACCTGGAGGCAAGGCGCGACGCCGCGGTGCACTGGCCGGGCGGCGCGCGCAGCTTTTCCAGGGGGCAGCGGATCCACACGGAAAACAGCTACAAGTATGAGCTCGAGGATTTCAAGGCGCTGCTCGGCCGCGCCGGGTTTTCCGAGGTGCATGCATGGACCGATGCGAACGATTGGTTCGCGCTGTGCCACGCCAGGTCATAGCCGCCTCGATCAGGCGTCCGGATCCCTGCGCTACCTGACCGGAATTTGCGAGCACTTGCCGCGGCGCGTCCCCACGTTCGGCCTGGCCGGCCCGTCTAGCCTTTCAGATTGCGCAGGTTCGAAATCCGCAGAACATGTCGGCGCGCTCAGGCGTGTAGAAATTGCGCCAGGTCGGGCGCAGCAAGCGCGGCGGCGTGGCAAAGCTGCCGCCGCGCAGCACGCGATGATCTTCGGCAAACCAGGGCGCGGAATATTCCTTGTAGGGATCGGAGACAAACCCCGGGTAGGGCCCGAAGCGGCTCGAGGTCCATTCCCACACCCTGCCAGTGGTTATGCGCTGGGTGCCCGCGCCGGCGGCGCATTCCCATTCCGCCTCGCTAGGCAAGCGCCGGCCGGCCCAGACACAGTAGGCTTCGGCCTCGTAGCAGCTCACATGCCTCACCGGCTCGTCCGGGGCGAGCGGCAGCCAGCGATCGAAGCGCCGCACCGACCAGCCGTCCGCATCGCGCCGCCAGTAGCGCGGATGCGCGAGCGCGAGGCGCTCGCGCATGGCCCAACCGGCGTCGCTCCAGAATTCGCGCCGGGCATAAGCGCCAGCCTCGACGAAACCGAGAAACTGCGCGTTGCTCACGGCGCTGCGCGCGATGCTGAAACCGGGCAGGCTGACCTCATGCGCCCATTTTTCGTTGTCGAAGACGAAACCGCCGCCCGGCCTTGCCCCGAGCGTAAGCGTAATCGCGGGAAATTCGGCATCCCCCGTGAACGACGCATCTGGCCCAGGAAAGGACAGCGGCAGGGGATAAGCCAGGGTCTGCCACATATAGGAAAACGCTTCGTTGTGCATGTCCTGGTGGAAGATCGCGAGCTGCGCGAAATACGCCCGCGCGTCAGTCAGCGGACCGCCATCCAGCAGCGACAAGGAACGCTGGAGCACCTCCTCGAAATAGGCGCGCGTTGCCTGCCAGTCGGGCAGGTCCAGGCGCCAGCGCGTATTGTGCGCAACGCGTGCGGAGTCGTACCACCGGTCGGCGTCGCGCAGGATGGAAGGCGCGTCGAAATTCCCGCCGCGATGCAACCAGAACTCCTGGAACCAGGCGATATGGCCGAGCTCCCACAGCGGCGGATTGACGATCTGAAGCAGGGGAACGGCGGGACTTTCGTCACCCAGGAACTGCGTCAGCATCCGCGTCCGGCTGGACGCCTCGGCCAGCCAATCGCGCAACGCTACCGCGGCCGGGTGTGGCCCATAGACGGAAAAATCCGGCCAGCCTGCGCGCGGCGGCGGCTCTGCTATATTGTCCATGGTTCCGTTTTTCCGTCCAGCCCATGCATAAGTCTGACGCTCCTTTGCCCGCCCGCGCGTCCCCGTCCGCGACCAGGCGCTTGCGCATTTTCATTGTAACGCCCGCTGCGCCCGGGTCGCGCAACGGCAATCGCACCACCGCGGAGCGCTGGGCGCGGCATTTGCGCGCCCTCGGCCACGAGACCACCGTTGCGCTCGAATGGGATGGCCGCGATTGCGACGTGCTCATCGCATTGCACGCGCGCCGCAGCCATGCTGCGATCAAAGCCTGGAAGGCGGCACATCCCGAGCGCGCGCTGGTCCTGGTGCTCACCGGCACCGACCTGTACCGCGATATTCGCAGCGATGCCGATGCGCGCGCGTCCCTGCGCCTCGCCGACCGCATGGTGGTCCTGCAAGCCAAAGGCCTTGACAAACTCGACGCGGCGCAGCGCGCCAGGACGCGCGTCATTTGCCAGTCGGTGCGCGCGGTGCGGCGGCAGGCCGCCCCGAAAAGCTATTTCCTGGTCACCGTGATCGGTCATCTGCGCGAGGAGAAAGACCCGTTTCGCGCCGCCCTCGCGCTCGCGCATCTGCCCCGCAGCGGGATTCGCGTCGTGCACCTGGGCCGCGCGATGACGCCTGAAATGGGCCGGCAGGCGCGTGCGCTGATGCGCGCCGAGCCGCGCTACCGCTGGCTGGGCGAACTCGACCACGCCGCGACCATGCGCTGGCTCGCGCGCAGTCACGCGATGGTGATTTCGAGCCGGATGGAAGGCGGCGCGCACGTGGTTTCCGAAGCGATCGGCATCGGCGTGCCGGTCATCGCCTCCGCCATAGCGGGCAACATCGGCCTGCTCGGCGATCGCTATCCCGCGTATTTTCCGTTCGCGAACGAAAGCGCGCTGGCGGCCCGGCTGGCGCGCGCGCAAAGCGATCCCGCCTGGCTTGCCAGGCTTGCGTCCGCGGTCAAAGCGCGGCGTCACCAGGTCGATCCCGCAGCGGAGCGCGCTGCCATTGCGCGCTTGCTCGACGATTTGCCCAGCATTGGATTGCGCAACAGGCGTACCTCCTCGGCATAGACTGAGCGCCCGCGGTCCTGTGCACTTTGATGCTCACCCGCCGCGTCTCCACGCATGCAAGCGCTCGACCCAGGCGAGCAGCCGCTGCGGCGCGTGCGCCCTCTTCCACACGCCGGCGACGTATTTGTTGGCCTCGGCCAGCGTCGGATAGATATGAATGGTGCCGAGTATCTTGTTCAGTCCTATGCCCTGTTTCATGGCGAGCACGTATTCGGCGATCAGGTCGCCCGCATGCTCGCCGACGATGGTGACGCCGAGTATCCTGTCCTTGCCCGGCACGGTCAGCACCTTGACGAAGCCGTGCGCCTCGCCGTCGGCGATCGCCCGGTCCAGGTCGTCGATGTCGTAGCGGCTGACTTCGTAGGCGATGCCCTGTTCCTTCGCGTCCTGCTCGTTCAAGCCGACGCGCGCCACTTCCGGTTCGACGAACGTCGCCCAGGGGATCACCGTGTAGTCCGCCTTGAATTTCCTGAACGGATCGAACAGCGCGTTCACCGCCGCATACCAGGCCTGGTGCGCGGCGATGTGGGTGAACTGGAACGGGCCGGCGACGTCGCCCGCCGCGTAGATGTTCGGATAGTTCGTCTGCAGGTAGGCGTTGGTTCCCACCGTGCGCTCGGCCGCAATGCCCAGTTCCTCCAGGCCGTAGCCCTTCAGGTTCGCCACCCGGCCGACGGCGACCAGCACCGCATCGAACGCAATGCGCACGTCGCGGCCCTGGTGTTCGGCGAGCAGAACCTTCTCGCCGTTCTCGATCAGGAACTGTTTGGCGCGATGATCGAGCAGAACGTCTATGCCCTCCTCGCGGAAGCGCCGCGTAACCATCTCGGAAACCTCGGGGTCTTCCCGGATCATGATGCGCGGCGCCATTTCGACCTGGGTCACCTTGGCGCCGAAGCGGGCGAAGGCTTGGGCGAGTTCCGCGCCGATCGGCCCGCCGCCCAGCACCACCAGGCGTCCCGGCAGTTCGCGCAGGTTCCATACGGTGTCCGAAGTGAGATAGCCCACCTCTTCGATGCCCGGAATCGGCGGCACCAACGGCCGCGCTCCCGCCGCGATGACCATGCTGCGCGTCGACAGGCGCTCGGTGGCGCCGTTGGCGCGCGTCAGTTCCACTTCCCACGGGGACACGATGTGCGCGCTGCCCTCGATGACGTCGACCCCCAGTTGGGTGTAGCGCGCGACCGAGTCGTGCGGCTCCACTTTGCGGATCACCGCTTGCACCCGCGCCATGACGGCGCCGAAGTCGAACTCGGCCCGCGCCGAGGCGATGCCGAATTCCTTGGACCGCGCCATGTGCGACAGCAGCTTGGCCGAACGGATCAGCGCCTTGGACGGCACGCAACCCGTATTGAGGCAGTCGCCGCCCATTTTGTGCTTTTCGATCAAGCTCACCTTGGCCTTGACGGCGGCAGCGATATAGGCCGTCACCAGGCCGGCGCTGCCGCCGCCGATGACGATCAGATTGCGGTCGAAGCGGCGCGGCTTCGCCCATCCGGCATAGACTTTGTTCACGCGCACGATCTCCACGAGTTTGTTGGCCATCAAGGGAAAGAATCCGAGCAGGACGAAAGAGCCGAGCAGGGCGGGCGAAACGATGCCCGACAGCGAGTCGATGCGGGCGAGCTGGGTGCCCGCATTCACATAGACCACGGTCCCGGCGAGCATGCCAAGCTGGCTCACCCAGTAAAAGGTTCGCGCCTTCATCGCGGTGAGGCCGAACAGCAGGTTCACCAGGAAGAACGGGAAAACCGGCACCAGGCGCAGCGTGAACAGGTAAAACGCGCCCTCGCGGCGTATGCCCTCGTCGACGGACTGCAGGCGCTGTCCGAAACGCTGGCTTACCCAGTCTCGCAGCAGAAAGCGGGCGGTCAGGAAGGCCAGCGTGGCACCGGCGCTGGACGCGAAAGAGACCAGCAATGTGCCCCAGCCCAGGCCGAACACCGCCCCGCCGGCGAGGGTCATCAGCGCCGCGCCGGGAAGCGACAGCGCGGTGATCAATATATAGAGCGCGGAATAGATCGCGGCGGCGAGCCCGGGGTGCGCCGACCGGTAGACCTCGATCGTAGCTTGCTGTGCCTTGAGCGTTTGGAGATTGAAGTATTGCCCGAGGTCGAACACGAAATAGAGCGTGATCGCGAGGCCGATCAGGGCGAAAATCGCCAGTTTGCGTAGCACCGCATGCTCCCTTTTCCTGTCCTGCGGCGAATGGCCGCAACGCGCCGAATTGCTGCTTAGTCGCCGATGGCGGCCAAAGCTTACAAGAAGACCAGCAAAAGGGTAAGAATGAAGGGAATGCGCCGGCTAATTGGCTCAAGCCGGGAAATCGTCAACTTAGCGCCGCCAGCGCGGATTTTCCGTTCAACGAAAGCATGCTCACGTCGCAAACGGTTAAAATGCGGCTGCCCAGGAAAAACTGAATCCAACATGAAACTCGCTACTCTCAAGGACGGAACCCGCGACGGCACGCTGATCGTGGTGTCGCGCGATCTCAAGCACGCGATCAAGGCCGACGACATCGCGCCCACGCTGCAGGCGGCGCTGGACGACTGGGACTATGCCTCGCCGCAGCTCACCGACCGCTACGATGCGCTCAACCGCGCCCCCGGCAGCCGCGCCTTCGATTTCGATGCGAAGCAATGCGCCTCGCCCTTGCCGCGCGCCTACCAGTGGGCCGACGGCTCGGCCTACCTCAGCCACGCCGAACGCCTGCGCAAGGCGCGCGGCGCCGAAATGCCCAAGGGGTACCGCAGCGATCCGCTGATGTACCAGGGCGGATCCGACGCCTTCCTCGGCCCCTGCGACGACATCCCGCTGGAGTCGGAGGACTGGGGCCTGGACCTCGAAGCCGAGATCGCGGTGATCACCGGCGACGTGCCCATGGGCCTGCCGAAGAAAGAGGCCGGCGAGCATATCCGCCTGCTGCTGCTGGTCAACGACCTGTCCTTGCGCAACCTCGCAGCGGCGGAACTCGCCAAAGGCTTCGGTTTTTTCCAGAGCAAACCCAGCACCGCTTTTTCTCCGGTGGCGCTGACTCCGGACGAACTCGGCCCCGCCTGGGATGGCGGCAAGCTGAGCCTGCCGCTGCTGGTCGGGGTCAACGGCGACGTTCTTGGGCGGCCGAACGCAGGCGCGGATATGAATTTCGAATTCCCACGGCTGATTGCGTATGCGGCCAAGACGCGCCCGCTCGCGGCCGGCAGCATCGTCGGCTCGGGCACCGTGTCCAACGCCGATCCGGCGGCAGGCACGGCCTGCATCGCGGAAAAACGCGCGCTCGAAACGATTGCGGGCGGCGAACCGGCGACGCCGTATCTCAAATTCGGCGACCGCGTGCGCATCGAGATGCAGGACGCCGAAGGCCACTCCCTGTTCGGGGCGATAGAACAGCAGGTCGCGAAGTACACGCCACCCAGATAGCGGACGGGTCAAGCTGATGTGATTAAGCTTGGATAACCCCCCACACCGTTTCCTGCTTCAATTCATAACCGTGTTTTTCGAACGGATAGGTTTTTCATCCGTTCGAAAAACAGGGTTGGCGCGCGCAGCGCGCAATGCGCGCTTCTTGGCAGCGAGCATTGGTTGAGGCGCGGGACGTGCATCACGCACGGACCGGCTAAACCAGCACTTCCCTGCTAGGCGTGCCGCCGGATGAAAGCGCGGATGCGCGGGTACACCACTTCGCGAAAGCGCCGGCCGCTGAATATGCCGTAGTGCCCCATGTCCGGCGCCAGATAGTGCTCGCGCTTTTTCGCCGGAATCGAAGTGCACAGGCCGTGCGCCGATTGGGTCTGGCCGTTGCCGGAGATATCGTCCAGTTCGCCTTCGATGGTGAGCAAGGCGGTTTTGCTGATCGCCCGGGGCTGGACCAATTGTTCGCGCACCAACATGCGTCCCTTGGGCAGGGAGAATTCCTGGAACACGGTCTTGATGGTGTCCAGATAATACTCGGCCGGCATGTCGAGCACGGCGTTGTACTCGTCGTAGAAGCGCCGGTGCGCCTCGGCCGAGTCGCCGTCGCCCGCGACCAGATGATTGTAGAAATCGCGGTGCGCGTCGGCATGGCGCGAGGGGTTCATCGCGACGAAACCCATGTGCTGCAGGAAGCCGGGGTAGACCTGCCGCATGGCGCCCGGATATTTCGCCGGCACCCGATGAATGACGTTGCCCTTGAACCAGGACAGGGGTTTCTCCGTGGCGAGGTTGTTGACCGCGGTGGGGCTGCGCCGTGCGTCGATCGGCCCGCCCATCATGATCATGGTGTGCGGCTTGACCGGTGCGTCGGCTTCGGCCATGAGCGCGATCGCGGCCAGCACCGGCACCGTCGGCTGGCACACCGAGATGACGTGGACGTCGGGTCCGAGAAAGGTGATGAACTCGCGTACGTAATCGACGTAGTCGTCCAGATGAAACGGCCCGTGGAACAGCGACACCATGCGCGCGTCCACCCAGTCGGTGATATAGACGTCGTGATCGGGCAGGAAGGTGCGCACCGTATCGCGCAGCAGCGTGGCGTGGTGACCGGACAGCGGCGCCACCAGCAGGACTTTCGGATGCGCGCGCGCCTGGCTGTTCGCAGGGAGGTCGCGCTCGAAGTGGAGCAACTGGCAGAAAGGCTTGTTGAGGGCGACGGTTTCGCTGACCGCGACCACTTTGCCGCCGACGCGGGTCTCGCTGATGCCAAACGGGGGCTTATGGTAACGCTGGGTGACGCGGACGAAGAGTTCGCTGCCGGCGGCGATCTTGCGGCTGAGCGGGGAGTAGGAGAGCGGGCTGAACGGATGGCTGAACACCTTGGCGTTGATGCTGGCCCACATCTGCCAGGGCGCCAGGGCTGCGTGGCTCATTTCATGCAGGGCATAGAGCAAATTGGGCACTCCATCACGAAAGCGTTACAGGGTTATACCAAATTCCACGGCCCTATGCAGTATTCAATGCCGGATGGCCAAAAAGCCAAGCCGGAAACAGGCCCGCTTATGCTAGCCTATTCCTGTCAAACGACCACGGCGACTGAGAGTTGACCCCATGAAGATGATATCCCGCGTAGTTCTGGTGCTGGTCCTGGCCATCACGCTTACTGGCGCCGCAGGCTACGCCTGGCTGCGCCAGTCGCTGCCGCAGATCGAAGGCACGGTCGCCCTGTCCGGCCTCAAGGCGCCGGTGGAAATCGTGCGCGACCGCCACGGCGTACCGCATATCCATGCCGGCAGCGTCGACGACGCCTATTTCGCCCTGGGATTTGTCCACGCGCAGGACCGCCTGTGGCAGATGGAAATGAACCGGCGCGTCGCGAGCGGGCGCCTGTCCGAGGCGCTGGGCGCGGCGACCCTGGACACCGACAAGTTCCTGCGCACCCTGGGCGTGCGCCGCGTGGCCGAGGCCACGCTGCAGGCCTTGAGCGCCCAGGCGCGCGGCGAGCTCGACGCCTATACGGCCGGGGTCAACGCCCTCCTCGCGCAGCGCTCGGGCCCCCTGCCGCCCGAATTCCTGCTCACCGGGGTCCGACCCGAGCCCTGGCACAGCGCCGATTCCATTGCGTGGATCAAAATGATGGCCTGGGACCTGGGCGCCAACTGGCGCTCCGAACTGCTGCGCCTGCGCCTGGCGAAAACGCTTTCGAGGACACAGATCGCGGAATTTCTGCCGCCTTATCCGGGCGACGCGCCGCTCGCGATTGCCGATTACGGCGCGCTGTACCGCCAACTCGACGCGAGCAAGCTCGCCGCGCTCACGCTGACCGGCCTCTCCGAGAGCGGTGCCTCCAACAACTGGGTGCTGGCAGGCAGCCGCACCGCGAGCGGCAAGCCCTTGCTCGCCAACGATCCGCACCTGGGTCTCGCCGCGCCTGCCGTATGGTATTTCGCCCATCTTTCGGCGCCGGGTTTCGAAGTCATGGGGGCGACGCTGCCGGGCGTGCCCGGGGTGGTGCTGGGGCGCAACCAGAAGATTGCCTGGGGGTTCACCAACACCGGGCCTGACGTGCAGGACCTGTATATGGAGCGCGTCGACGGCGCCGGCCAGGTGCTCGCGCCCGGGGGCTGGCAGAAGCTCGCCACGCGCAGCGAAGTGATCAAGGTCAAGGGCCAGCCCGACGTGACGCTGACAGTGCGCGCTTCGCGCCACGGGCCGTTGATCTCCGATGTGTTCAAGCCGGCTGCCGAAGCGCTGCCGCAAAACTTCGCGCTGGCTTTTGCCTGGACCGCGCTGCGGGACGACGATCTGTCGATTCAGGCCGCAGTCCGATTGGCCAGCGCCGGCAACTGGAACGAATTTCTCGCGGCGGCGCGCGATTTTCATTCGCCGCAGCAGAACATGGTGTATGCCGATACCCAAGGCAACATCGGTTACATCGCGCCCGGCCGCGTTCCGCTGCGCAAGCCCGAAAACGATCTTCACGGCCTGGCTCCCGCGCCGGGATGGGACGCGAAATACGACTGGGACGGTTTCATCGCGTTCGAGGAGCTGCCGCAAAGCTACAACCCGGCCTCGGGCGCGATCATGACCGCCAATCACAAAATCGTGCCCGAAGGCTACCCGCACTACATCACCAGCGAGTGGGTCCTGCCATATCGCGCCGAGCGCATCAATCAACTGCTCGATGCCACGCCCAAACATACGCTGCAAAGCTTCGCCAAGATTCAGGCCGACACGGTGTCCTTGCAGGTGCGTGAAATCCTGCCTTTGCTGCTCAAAACCAGGCCTAGCGGCACCGAGGCGCAGCAGGTCCTGCAGCAACTGGGCCGCTGGGACGCGAACATGGCGGTCGAGAGCGCCGAGCCGCTGATCGTCAGCGCCTGGCTGCGCGAGCTGGGCCGGCTGATTTATGCCGACGAACTGGGCGGGCTGTTCAACGGCGAATGGGCGCATCGCGCCGACTTCATGTTCAACGTGCTTGCGGACAAGGGCGGTGCGGGCCGGTGGTGCGACGATGTGCGCACGCCGGCGAAAGAAAGCTGCGCCGACCTGCTGCCCCGCGCGCTCGATCTCGCGCTGGCGGATCTGCAGCGCCGCTATGGCGACGACCGCAGGCAATGGCACTGGGGCGATGCGCATTTCGCCTTGTCCGAACACCGGCCGTTCGGCCGCCAGGCGCAGCTGGCCAGGCTGTTCGACATCCGCGTGCCCTCGCCCGGCGATACCTATACCGTCGACGTCGGCCGCAACACGCTCGCCAACGAAGATGCGCCTTACGCCAGCCGCCACTCGGCGTCGCTGCGCGCGATCTACGATCTGGCCGACCTGGACAAATCGGCGTACATCCACTCCACCGGCCAGTCCGGCAATTTGCTGTCGCCGCTGTACGGGAACTTCGCCGAGCGCTGGGCACGGGTCGAATACATCACCATGTCGATGAAACGCAGCGACGCCGCAGCGGATGCGCTGGGCACGCTCAGGCTGCAGCCACGGTGATCCTGCCGCGCAAATAAAGATTGTTGGCGATCAACGCCGCCACCACCAGGGCGGCGCCGCCGAGCTCTATTGTTTCGAAGCGGTGTCCCTGCAGGATGCGGATGGCGAAGGTCACCACCGGCACCAGGTTGCCGAGCAGCATGGTGTTGAGCGCCCCCAGGTAACCGATGGCCATGTTCCAGAACAGCACCGCCAGCACCACCGTAAGCACCGCCAGGTAGGCGAGTTCCCAACCCAGGGAGGCGACCGTAGACAGCGCCGGGGCAGCCACGTATCCCCCCAGGCTCGCGACCGCAGTAATGATGAATATCCCCGCCGTGCCCGGCAGGCAGGTCAGCGTGGTAAAGCGCAGCGCCGACCAGCCGGGAAAGCTCACCGCGCCTATGGTGTAGGCGATCCAGCTCATCGCGCCGAGAAAAATCAGCATATCGCCGAGAAACGTGCCGCCGCTGAAGGCGTGCACCGGATCGCCTTTGGTTATGACCAGGAACACGCCCAGGATGGCGACCGCGATACAAGCCAGGGTG
>JAJZUK010000005.1 GCA_021847125.1 Pseudomonadota bacterium
CGCGAGCTCAAAGAGCCAAATGTTAAGCCCGTCCCAACCGTACCAGATATTCAAAGTCGCCATGACCGCCCGAAGTCCGAACCAGGAAGAACTCCGCGCGCAGTGCGCGGTCTGCGAGATGCCCACGCTTGGCCGCGCACCGGTTCGCTGCACGCCCCGTTGTCACAGCACTGCGTCATCGTGTGTTTTCCTGCTTTTCGTTACGTTTTGTCCCATCGCAAACTCGGGGGCTTGGATGCCCAGCCGGCAGCGCCCGCCTTCTCTGAGACACAGGCGCGCCTTGAAGCGCTGCAAGTCCCGCGCGAACACGCGTTCCCTGTCGGGGAGCGCACGCACCATCTCATAGAGATGGAGCAGGTAGGGTACGTCGTTCACTAGGCGGTGATAAACCCAACGGCCACTCTTCTCCATCGACAGCAGCCCGGCTTGCCGCAGGCTTTTCACATGGCGCGAGAGCTTGTAATGCGGTTCAAGAAGACTATCGACCAGTTCGCACATACAGGATTCCTCTCCCGTACTTGCCAGCAGCCGCACGACGCGAATGCGTGTGGGGTCGCCGAGCGCCTGGAAGACGTCTTCTGGTTTTACAGCTACTAAGTGCATAGTTGCATTATCATACACATAGCAATAAGATGCAAGGGCAATCATCGGAGGGTCGTTGCAGTGGGGCATATACCCGACAGGCGTTTCTGCGTCAGACCCAAAGTTGGCTACGCGCGCGACGCCGCTTGCGTTGACGGTCTATTTGCATAGTGGCTTTCAAGATCACGCCGTACGCCTATGGTCCGGCGCACCTACAGCGGTTAGCCGTCATCCGCGACTGCCGCGCGCTCGACGTGCCGCTCGCCGAGGTCAGGCGCCTGCTCGATTATGTTGCGCATCCCGATGCCGACTGCGGCGACATCAACCGGTTGATCGACGAGCAACTCGGGCGGCCATCCCCTCACACTACAGGTGAGTTGAACCTTCCCCCGGCCCGGCCCGAAGTCATTGGCTTTCAACCAAGCAGATAGGAGCAAAACATGTGCGAGCTCTTTGCGATGTCGGCCCGGCGCCCCACGACCGTCAGCCTGTCGCTGGAGGAATTCTCGCATCACGGCGGCCTGAGCGGACCGCACAAGGACGGCACAGTTGAAGGATCTGCGCCGACAGTGCATGAAGGCACGAGCCGCTAAGGATTGCGCAATACTGAACGAACTGGCGCAGGCAGCAGGCGTTTGCGTCGGCAAAGAAGCGCGAACTAGCCACATTAGCCGCCCTCATACACGTCGAAGCAATTTACCTTAGCCCACCGCGTTCCTCTTGATCGCCGTCACCTTGCTTTTCGGCTTCGCCATTTCGACTATCAACTGCGCCCAAGTCTTTAGCGCGGCCTCGCGTTGCGGCAAATATTCGTTGTGGTTGTAATGCGCTAAAACGCCAGGCAACGCGTGATTAGCTATTTTGTGAGCAATGAAAGGCTCGAACCCTAAATCCGGCAACCGCGTTATCAAAGTTCGCCGAAGGTCATGCACATGGCAGCGGGTGACATTCGGCAACGCCCCGCGTTCAAATAACAGCATGAGCGCGTTGTTGACGCTGCGCCCAAAAATCGCCTGATTGGCTCTTAACGGTGACGCGAAGACATGGCGTGATCCGCCTCAGCGGCAATTGCAGCCTCGCGGGCTGTTTCGTCGGCTCGCTCGCTTGCTAGCAGGGCCTCCCACTCCATCACCGGGTCATGGCCGGCACGGCGGGCAGCTTTCCACTCGCCCGCAATTGCACGCGCCTGGGTCAGGGACAAGCGGCCATGTCGCAGCCATTCCCCGATACTCGCGCCGGGTGCGCCGGTGCGGACGTATAATCCGACGGTGAATTTTCGCCGTTCTCCCTTGAACTCATATTCGATAATCCAGGTCTTGGTGCCATTCGGGCGGATGCGAAGGAATAGCCCGTCGCCGTCCCCCAGCAGGCGGTCGCCCGCATCATTTGGCTTTGAATTTTCACACGTCACCGCTGCTAATTTACCCATGCATTACTCCTTCGATACATCGGTTCTGGACCGGGTCCTGGGTGGGATTCTGGGTGGGACTTTACACCAAATATCGCTGGATTCGGTGGGATTTCGGCGGACAGTGAAATTTTTGTTATTCTCACAACTATATAATAATACAGGTATTTCCGCATTTCGTTGGACATCGCTGGACGGTTCATGCGCTACTGGCTGATGAAATCCGAGCCCGACGAGTTCAGCATCGACGACCTTGCGCGCGCGCCGCGGCGCGGCAGCGCCTGGTTTGGCGTGCGCAACTACCAGGCGCGCAATTTCATGCGCGACCAGATGCAGATCGGCGACCCGGTGCTGTTCTACCACTCGAGTTGTCCCGAGCCTGGCATCGCCGGTCTGGCCGAAGTCTGCGCCCAGGCCTACCCGGATGCGACCCAGTTCGACCCGAAGAGCAAGTACTATGACGCCAAGTCCACGCGCGACAACCCGCGCTGGGTAAACGTCGACCTGCGATTTGTCAAGAAAACCCGGCTGGTCGGCCTGGCGGAACTGCGCCGCCACCATGAATTAGCCGGCATGCGCCTGCTTGCGCGCGGCAATCGTTTGTCCATCACTCCCGTCGACCCCGGCGAATGGACGTTCATCACCACCCAACTGCTCAAATAAAATGACCAAACTGAAAAACGACACCCTGATACGCGCGCTGTTGCGCCAGCCGACCGAGTACACGCCGATATGGCTGATGCGCCAGGCCGGCCGCTTCCTGCCGGAATACAATCAGACGCGCAGCCGTGCCGGCAGCTTTCTCGGCCTGTGCAAGAACCCCGGCTATGCCACCGAAGTCACGCTGCAGCCTTTGGCGCGGTTCGAGCTCGACGCTGCCATCTTGTTCTCCGACATCCTCACCATTCCCGATGCCATGGGGCTGGGCCTGTATTTCGCCGAAGGCGAAGGACCCAAGTTCGAACGCCCGCTGCGCGACGAATGGGCCATCCGCGATCTGGCAGTGCCCGACCCGGGGGACGAACTGCGCTACGTCCTGGACGCAGTCAGCGAAATCCGACGCGCACTTGGCAACAGCGTGCCGCTGATCGGCTTCGCCGGCAGCCCCTACACCTTGGCCTGCTACATGGTGGAGGGCGGGGCGAGCGACGATTTCCGCACGATCAAGACAATGCTCTACGCGCGCCCTGATTTGCTGCATCGCATCCTTGAAGTCAACGCCCTCGCCGTGACCCGCTATCTCAACGCCCAGATCGAGGCCGGCGCGCAAGCGGTGATGATCTTCGACACCTGGGGCGGCAACCTGTCGCATGCGGCCTATCGCGAATTCTCTCTCGCCTATCTGCAGCGCATCATCGCCGGGCTCAAACGCGAGCATGCCGGCGCGCGGGTTCCGGCTATCGTGTTTACCAAGGGCTGCGGCAACTGGCTGGAGGACATTGCCGCCATCGGCTGCGATGCGGTCGGCCTCGATTGGAGCGTGGACATCGCACAGGCGCGCGCGCGCATCGGCGATCGTGTTGCGCTGCAAGGCAATCTTGACCCCGCTGTGTTGTTTGCACCCGCCGAAGTGGTGCAGCGCGAAGCGGAGAAAATCCTGGCGGGATTCGGCAAGGGCAGCGGCCATGTGTTCAATCTCGGCCACGGCATTTCCCAATTCACGCCGCCCGAATCGGTCAAAGTCCTGGTCGATTGCGTGCACCAGGCTAGCCGCCGCTTTCACGGCGACAGCGCGAAAACCCGCGCCAGTTAAGGATTTCTGCGGCTTGCGCAATCCTTGACTTATGCACAACAACGTGCTCCCCCGCGGCTTTGCTGGCTGAACCGAGGCTCTCTCTAGAGAGCTGAAGTAATGCGTTGTATATAAATGGTAATCCGGCAAGCCGCAATTTTGGGCAAGAGCAAAAATGCCTTATGGCAAAGACGGTTACGCCAAGATTACAGACTTACTAACAAAGTTACCCACAAGAATTGTGTACAACCAGAGTTCCCCTTTGGTTATAGGGTGATGCAGCAGTTTCCAGATAAATCGCTTCAGATTTCTCGCATAGCTTTTTCAAACGATTTTTTTTCCTCGGGCGGCACATGAGCATACTGCGCGTCGCGCTCGATCTGCCGCTGCCGCGCGTGTTCGATTACATCTGCGACGAGGCAAGGGCTGGCGACATCGGCATGCGCGTGCTGGTGCCTTTCGGCAACAAGCATGCGGTGGGCGTGATCGTCGGTCTCGCCGACACCTCCGAAATCAGCAGCGAAAAGTTGAAGCCCGCCGTGCGCATCCTGCGAGAGACGCCGGCGCTGACACGCGACTGGCTGGACCTGGCGCAATTCTGCAGCGGCTACTATCACCGCCCCTTGGGCGAGGTCATTTTCAATAGCCTGCCGCGGGCGCTGCGCCAGCCCGCCGCCACGGCGGCGTTGAAGCAGGCAAGCGCTTACCGGCTCAGCGCCGGAGGAAGCGCGGCGCTGGCGCAATTGCCCGCCAGCGCGAAGGTGAAGCGTGGACTGCTGCTGACCCTGTCCCGGTCCGATTGCGCCGAGGAACTGTTGCTGGCGCAAAGTCCGCGCGCAGGAAAAATCCTGGCCGATCTCTGCGACGCCGGGTGGATCGAGCGCTATCAGCCTTCGGCTGCGCCGGGTAGCGGTCATTTCGTCGAGAAACTCCCGCTCAACGCCGAGCAGCAGCAGGCGCTGCAGCAGATCGAGGCGGCTGGACCCGGCTACGCCGCGTATCTGCTGCACGGCATCACCGGCAGCGGCAAGACCGAGATCTACCTGCAACTCATCGCCCGCGCGCTGGCCGCAGGCAAACAGGCGCTGGTGCTGGTACCGGAGATCAGTCTTACGCCGCGATTGGAACAGGAATTCCGCGAGCGTTTTCCCGCTACGCGCCTGGTCAGCCTGCACAGCGGCCTGGCCGACGGCGAGCGCACCCAGCACTGGCTGCAGGCGCAAAGCGGCGCGGCGGCCATCGTGCTTGGCACCCGGCTCGCGGTGTTCGTGCCCTTGCCCAAGCTGGGGCTGATCGTGGTGGACGAAGAGCAGGATGCCTCATTCAAGCAGCAGGACGGATTGCGCTACTCGGCGCGCGACGTGGCTGTGTTCCGCGCGCGCCAGGCGGGGATCACCATCGTGCTCGGCTCAGCCACGCCGGCGCTCGAAACCTATGCGCACGCCCAGTCCGGCCGCTACCGTCTGCTGCGGCTGGCGCAGCGCGCCGTGCCGCAGGCACAGCTGCCGCTGGTGCACACGGTGGACTTGCGCCGGCACAAACTCGAAGACGGGCTCGCGCCGCCGGTGGTCGAAGCCCTGCAGCAACGGCTCGCGCGCGGCGAGCAAAGCCTGGTGTTTCTGAACCGCCGCGGTTACGCGCCGGTACTGATGTGCCCGGCCTGCGACTGGGTCAGCGGCTGCAAGCGCTGTTCCGCCCGCATGGTGTTGCATCTGGCCGACAGGCAGCTGCGCTGCCACCATTGCGGCGCAAGCTCAGCCATCCCGCGGCATTGCCCGAACTGCGGCAATGCCGATATCCGCCCGTTTGGCCGCGGCACGCAGCGGCTGGAAGCGACACTGGCCGGGCGCTTCCCGCAGGCGCGCATCCTGCGCGTCGATCGGGACAGCACGCGCAACAAGGGCAGCTTTGCGCGCATGCTGGGCGAGATACAGGGGGGCCGCGCCGACATCCTCGTCGGCACCCAAATCCTGGCGAAAGGCCATGACTTCCCCAATCTGACCCTGGTCGCAGTACTCAACGCCGACAGCGCGCTGTTCTCCGCCGACTATCGCGCGCCGGAGCGCCTGTTCACGCAGCTGGTGCAGGTCGCCGGGCGCGCCGGGCGCGCCGGCCTGCCCGGGGAAGTGCTGATCCAGACGCAATATCCGCGGCACCCGCTGTATCTGGCGCTGGCGCAGCACGACTATCCCGGCTTCGCGCGCACGCTGCTCGCCGAGCGCGAACAAGCCGGTTTCCCTCCCTACGTGTTCGAAGCGGTACTGCGCGCCGAAGCCGCGGAACTCCACGCCGCGCTCGAGTTCCTGCGCCAGGCAGCCGCGCTGGCGGGCCCGCCTCCGGAGGAGATCACGCTGTACGATCCGGTGCCGATGAGCATGGCAAGGCTGGCCGAGCGCGAGCGCGCGCATCTGCTGGTGCAGTCGGTGTCACGCAAAGCGCTGCAGGCTTACCTTGCCGCCTGGAGCGCAAAGCTCTATGCGCAACCCCAGCGCGCAGTGCGCTGGCATCTGGACGTCGATCCGATCGAGTTCTGACGCGGCAGGGGGATCAGGACTTCCCAAGGTATCGATAGACGAACAAGGGGGCGACACCCCCTTGTTTATCCCCCAAGTCGGGGAAGCTCTGCTCGCGTCGCGGACTTGATCAGAGCTTCCCAAGGTATAATACGCACCCTTTTTTCCCTGCAAGCTCCCCCCTCTTGTCCGCTGAGATAAAGTCGCATCTGATCGGCCTGCTGACGCAATCGCTGGCGCACGTGGCGCCGCAGTCTGCGGCATCCATCATCGCACTGGAGCGCCCGAAGCAGGCCGCGCACGGCGATTGGGCGTGCAATGTCGCGATGCAATTGGCGAAACAACTCAAGCGCAATCCGCGCGAGTTGGCACAGGCGCTGATCGCCGGGCTGCCCGCCTCGCCCTGGCTGGACGCCGCGGAACTTGCCGGGCCCGGCTTCATCAATCTGCGCCTGAAACCGGCGGCCAAGCTGGACGCGGTGCGCAAGGTGCTGGCCGCGGGCACGCGTTACGGCCGTTCCGATGCCGGGCGCGGGCGGCCCTTCCTGGTCGAATTCGTTTCCGCCAATCCCACCGGCCCGCTGCATGTCGGCCACGGCCGCCAGGCGGCGCTGGGCGACGCGGTCTCGGCCCTGCTCGAAGCGCAAAACTGGAAGGTAACGCGCGAATTCTATTACAACGATGCCGGCGCGCAGATCGACAATCTGGCGCTGTCGGTGCAGGCGCGCGCGCGCGAGCAGCGCGGCGAGGCGGGAAGCTTCCCCGAATCCGGCTACCACGGCGAATACATACGCGAGATCGCGGCCGGCTATCTCGCCCAGGGCGGCGATCCCGCCGATCTCGCGGCGGTGCGCAGATTCGCGGTGGCCGCACTGCGGCGCGAACAGGACGAAGACCTCAAGGCCTTCGGCGTCAAGTTCGACAATTATTACCTCGAGTCCTCGCTCTACACCGAGGGCAAGGTCGAGGCGGCGGTCAGCGCCCTGGCCGCCTCGGGCAAGACCTACGAACAGGACGGCGCGTTGTGGCTCAGGACCACCGACTACGGCGACGACAAGGATCGGGTGATGCGCAAGTCCGACGGCAGCTACACCTATTTCGTCCCCGACGTCGCCTACCATCTGACCAAGTGGCAGCGCGGCTTCGGGCACGCTGTGAATATCCAGGGGTCGGATCATCACGGCACCGTGGCGCGGGTGCGCGCCGGCCTGCAGGCGCTCAACACCGTGACCAAGGCCGGAATCCCGCGCGATTATCCCCAGTACGTGCTGCACAAAATGGTAACGGTGATGAAAGGCGGCGAGGAGGTCAAACTGTCCAAGCGCGCCGGCAGCTATGTCACGGTGCGCGATCTGATCGACGAGGTGGGCCGCGACGCAGTGCGCTTTTTCCTGGTTTCGCGCAAAGCCGACACCGAGTTCGTGTTCGACATCGACTTGGCGAAATCGCAGACCGAAGACAATCCCGTCTACTACGTGCAATACGCCCATGCGCGGATCTGCTCGGTATTGGCGCAATGGGGCGGAAACCCGCAGGCGCTGCCCACCGCCGGCCTGGCGCCGCTCACCTTGCCGCGCGAACTCGCCCTGGCGCAGCGCCTGGGCGAATTCCCGGAAATGCTGGCGGAGGCGGCGCGCGATTTCGCGCCGCACATGGTGGCGTTCTACCTGCGCGAACTGGCAGGAGAGTTCCACAGCTACTATAATGCCGAGCGCGTGCTCGTCGCTGACGAGGACCTCAAGCTGGCGCGACTGGCGCTGATCCTGGCCGTGCGTCAGGTGCTGCAAAGCGGTCTAGCGTTGTTGGGCGTGAGCGCTCCTGAGAAAATGTAAATGGCCAAAGAATACAAACCGAGGGCGGCAGCCAGGAAGAAGAACAGTGGCGGAACCCTGGTCGGGATATTCATCGGCCTGATCCTCGGCCTGTGTATCGCGGTCGGCGTGGCTTGGTATATGAACAAGACCCCGATCCCGTTCCTGACCCGGGCGAAGCCGCCCGAGAAGACGGCGGCGGAACCGGGCAAAGCCGTGGTGAAACCGGACGAAAAAACCACGCAGCAGATTGAAAAGCCGCGCTTCGAGTTCTATAAGATACTGCCCGGCGCCGAAGAACCGGTGACCGATCAACAGATCAAGCAGGCGGTCAAAGCCGGCGCGCCTGCAGAGAATTTCCTGCTGCAGGCCGGTTCGTTTCAAAATCCCGCCGACGCCGACAACCTGAAAGCCCGACTTGCGTTATTGGGCGTGGAAGCCGGCGTGGAACCCATCGATCTGCCCGAAAAAGGCACCTGGTACCGGGTACGCATCGGGCCCTATACCAGGATCGACGAAATAAACCGCGTGCGCCAGACTCTGGCACAGAACGGAATCGAGGCGTCGCTGGTCAAAATCAAGGATTCCGGCTCGCACTGAGCGCGGGACACTTCTTGGAGAGCATCGAATGTTGAAACAGCTGGCAGCGGCTTTGATCGTATTTTTCGTCGCGGGCGCGGCCCAGGCCCAGCCCACGGCGGGCGTCGAGTACCGTAACCTTGCCACGGCGCAGCCTACGGACGCCCCCGGAAAAATCGAAGTCCTTGAGTTCTTCTGGTACGGCTGCCCGCATTGCTACAACTTCGAGCCCGTAATCACCCCTTGGGTAAAGAAACTGCCCAAGGACGTGCAATTCCGCCGCATGCCGGCCATGTTCAACGACGAGTATGCGCAAGGCGCGCGCGCCTTTTTTGCACTCGAAGCGATAGGCGAGGAGGAGCGCCTGCACAAAGCGCTGTTCGAAGCGGCACACACCGGCTCCAGGCTCAGGATCGCCGACGAAGCGGCGCTTACCGGATGGCTGGGCAAGCACGGCGTGGACACCAAGAAATTCGCCGCGGCCTATCGTTCTTTCAGCGTCGAAGGCAAGTTGAAGCGCGCCGCCCAACTGACTCAGGCGTACAAAATCGAGGGCGTGCCTTCGATGGCGGTGAATGGCAAGTATGTCGTCATCACCGATAACATCAAGTCGTTCGAGCATTTGCTCGCCACCACCGACTTTCTGATCGAGCAATCGCGCAAGAAAGGCGGCAAGCCCCCGTCGAAATAACAGGCTTCGGGCGGACGCTTCAGCGACCGCCCGCGGTTTTGGCCGCAGACAAGGCTGCGGCAGTCCAGGCGTCGACTCCGCCACGATACCAATAAACCCTGTCGTAGCCCGCAGCCACGGCGCGCAGCGCCGCGTTGTAGGAAAGCCAGCATTGCGGGCTGGCGCAGAAAAAAACCAGGGGTCTGGACTTGTCGCCACCGGCGAGCCGCCCCAGGATCTGGGTCAGTTCCGCCTGAACCGGGTCCAGAAAATTCGTGCCGTGGCCGGCGCCCGAGAGCCATACCGCGCCGGCCAGGGTCACGTGCCCCCGCTCCGACAGCACATCGATCAGGATGGGTTTATCCGGCCCGGCCAGCATCGCCTGAAGTTGCATAGTCCCTACCACCTGTGCGCCTGGAATCGCTAGCGGCGTAGGCCCATGATAAGGCGGCTGGCGCAGCCGGTTCGTCGGTGCAATGCCCCAATCGCGCTGCTCGTCGGCGTAGTAGGCAGGCTCGCCCGCCTGCGCGCCAGCCGCCAGAAGCAGCCCCGCGCAAACCAGGGTGCGCAGCGCAAACGCTGCGGCGTCGGGGACGCGTTTGTTGCGGCCGGGGAGCACGCAACGAGAATAATGGCCGAACCCATACTGCACAAGCGCTTTGGCAAACTCTCCGAGATGAGCATAATATTCAAACCCCGAACTTGAAATCTGCTGCAACCCGAATGTTGCAGCCGGCCGATTCAAGGGAGTATGAGGGAAGGCGCCCGCAGGTCTCGATCCCGTCTCCTCCGTCCCGCTAGACGGGAAACGGGAAAAATCCCCTCGGGGAATTTCCCCTCATTTTGATATCAACTCTAAGGAACCGAGCCATGATCTTCCTCAGAACAGCCTTCGCCGCGTTGTTGCTGGCGCTCGCTGCGTCAGGGGCCCAGGCGCAGTCCGTGGCGCAATTCGGCCGCGATTACATCCGCCTCGACCCGCCGCGGGCGGTGACCAGCGGCGAGCGGATAGAAGTCATCGAATTCTTCTACTACGGTTGTCCCGTCTGCTATGAGCTCGAGCCTACGCTGTCGCGCTGGATTTTCAACGCGCCCGGTTCGGTCGCTCTGCGCCGCGTGCCGGTGCTGTCTTCGGACAACTGGGACAATTTCGCCAAACTGTTCTACACCCTCGAAGCCATGGGCCAGCTGACGCGGCTGCATTGGCCGGTGTACGACAACTTTCATTTCAACGGCGTGAAGCTGAACGACGAGCCGGTCATGGCCGGATGGGTGTCCCACAACGGCCTGGACAAGCAAAAATTCACCGACACCTATCGCTCGCCGGAAATCCAGGCGAAGCTGGCCAGCGCGCGCGCGATGACCCAGAGCTACGAGATCAAGGGCGTACCGAGCATCGTGGTGGACGGCAAATTCCTTACTTCGGCAAACATGGCCGGCGGCACGCGCGAACTGATGGCCGTGGTCGACCAGCTGGTCGAGCTGGCACGCAAGGAGCGCGCGAAATAGCCGCACCCGGCGCGAGCCGCGCGATCCGTCGATCCAAGCGCGGCATGTGGCTCGACGCCGCCGGCACGCAGCACAGCCGGGCGGACGGCCCGGCGCGCATCGTTTCGCTGGTGCCCTCGATCACGGAGCTGGTATGTGAACTCGGCCTGGGTGGACAACTGGTCGGTCGCACCGGGTTCTGCGTGCATCCGCGCGCGGCCCTGAAGTCCGTGCCGAAAGTGGGGGGCACCAAGGACCTGGACCTCGCCAAGGTGCGCGCGCTGGCGCCGACACACGTGCTGCTCAATATCGACGAGAACGAGAAGCCGGCCGCCGCGGCGCTGGCGCAGTTCGTGCCGCACCTGATCGTAACCCACCCGCTGGATCCGCTCGATAACCCGCCGCTGTACCGGATGATAGGCGGAATATTCGGGCGAGAAGACAGAGCCGAAGCGCTGTGCGCGCAATTTGAGCAGGCTTACGACGCACTTCGGCAGGCCGCCCTCGCCTGGCCGCGCCAGAGCGTGCTCTACCTGATCTGGAAGGATCCGTGGATGACAGTTGCGCGCGACACTTATATCTCGCGCACGCTTGCGCTCGCCGGCTGGGATACCGTGCCGGCGCAATCTGCGCATCGCTATCCCCGACTGGAGCTGGACCAGGCGCTGCTGCGGGATGCGGACCGGGTGCTGCTCGCCAGCGAACCGTATCGCTTTGGCGAGCGCCATGCCGCCGACCTGCGCGCCCTGCCGGTCATGCAAGGCAAAGCGGTGGCGCTGATCGACGGCGAGATGACGTCCTGGTACGGCAGCCGCGCGATCGCGGGGATGGATTATCTGCGCCGGCTGAGGGCCCGGCTATACGCGGCGACTTAAATCGCGCCTCCGGTAGTCGCAGCGTTGCCATTCTTTGCGCGGCCGGCATCCCGTCCGCGCGGATCGTCGATTGCGCGCGGATGAAAAGCGTATCCGCGCACAATCGACGATCTTGGATAAGACCAACCCCAAGCCACCCTTGCTTTTACCCATAACCGCGTCTTCTGCACGGATATGTTTTTCATCCGTGCAGAAGACGCGGTTGGCGCGCGGAGCGCGCAATGGTCGCTTTTGGCATGGGACGGCAATTAGCAGGGTGTTGAAAAAGGGGGCGACGCCCCCTTTTAGATCCCCCAAATCAGGGCTATTGAAAAACGCTTCCCTCTGAGAGATTGCTATGCTGACGAGCACTTTGGTGTCAGGGAAGCGTTTTTCAACAGCCTGTTAGGACGTCGAATATAGCCGGGCAGGATGCAAGCGCATAGATGCGCCGAAGCGCGGCTATCCCGCGCTTATTTCGCCGGTCCTGTTTTCGGCTTCGCCTTCTCCGCGCCGAGGCGCAGGCTGACGTAAGCGCCGGGGGCGTCTTCGATCACCTTGAGCTTGCCGTCCCCGGGCACGCGCGCCGCGACTTTGATGCCGCCGTTGTTCTCGTCCATCCACGCCTGCCAGTTGCCCCACCACGAACCTTCATGGCGTACCGCCGCCGCAAGCCACTCGTCCGAATTCTCCGGAAGCTCCGCATTGGTCCAGTAGCAGTATTTGTTCGCCGCCGGCGGATTGACGATGCCGGCGATATGGCCCGAGCCGCCGAGCACGAAACGCACCTTCCCGGACAGCGCGCGCGCCCCCTTGTACACCGATTTCCAGGGCGCGATGTGGTCCTCGGCGGTGGAAATGAAATACGCCGGGATCTTGATCTTGCCGATATCGACCGGCACGCCGTCCAGGCTGATGCCGCCCGGGTCCTTCAACTTGTTGCCCAGATACATGTTGCGCAGGTAGAAGCTGTGCATTTTCGCCGGCATGCGCGTCGAATCCGAGTTCCAGTAGAGCAGGTCGAACGGGAACGGATCCTTGCCCATCAGGTAGTTGTTCACCACGAACGACCAGATGAGATC
>JAJZUK010000006.1 GCA_021847125.1 Pseudomonadota bacterium
CCGGGTGTTGGAGACACGACAACGTCGCTGATCCTGCAACCGCGCCTGCTGCCGAACCTGCCTGCGGTACAGTCTCTCGCTTCCGGAAGTCAGCATGGTTTGGCACTGACGCCGGACGGCCGCGTGTTCGCATGGGGGGGCAATAGCTTCGGGCAACTGGGTCTGGCGGATAACAGTGACCGCTATGCACCCGTTGAAGTAGTCAGCCTAGGCGGCGGCGTAATAGCCGTAGCGGCAAGCGCGTGGTATTCGGCGGCCCTCAAAAGCGATGGAACGGTCTGGACATGGGGGGCATCGGAATTCAGCAGCGCTCGCAATGTTCCAGTACAGATTCCGGAACTGAACGGAATCGCAAAATTATTCGCGTCGCCGAGCGCTCTTTTCGCGCGAGCGGCCGACGGCGCTGTTTGGGTTTCCGGAAATCTGCCTTTTGCGATTGCCGGGGATGCCGGCGGCACACGGCATGTGCCCGCGCTCGACGGCGCGGTACGAATTGCGGGCGGCTCGCAGCATCTCGTGGTCCTCAAGGCAGATGGCACCGTCTGGACCGGCGGCAAACGGCTGTCTTTCGCTTTGGGCTTCGACGCAGGCGGCGATACCGCCGGCCTTGTGCAGTTGAAGGGTATTTCGGACGCTGTCGATGTCGCGGCTAGCGAAATAAATTCCGCAGCACTTCGGAGTGACGGCACGGTATTGAGCTGGGGCCGAAACGCCTATGGACAGATTGCCGACGGGACACTGGCGACCCGCCTCACCCCGGTGCTGGTGTTGAACGAAACCGGCGACGGATTTCTCGATCTGGTTCCGGACGTGAATTTCGAAGTGCCGCCGAGCGTGGGGGTCCCATTTTTCGTGGTTGCCGCGGGTGACGTTAGCAGCACCAATGCTTCCGTAAGCACGACCACCAAGTTCAACGCAGGAGACTTGGGAAAGAATGGAGAAGTCTACGTCACCGCGACCGTTCCTGCGGGGTCGCTGGTGCCGGTGACGAGTCCGATGGGCGCGGCGGGAACATCTGGCAGCAGCGCAGCGACTGCGACCAGTTCCTTCGTGCTGGTGAACCTGACCTCCTCCGGGCAGTGGCAGCCTGTGAGCAACGGCCAGGTGCTGCCCTATGCAACGGGTGTGTTGGGTGATCAGCTCTCCGCACAGACTATCCTCGACAACACCGACACGACGAATCTGAAGGGCGCGCAGTTCTGTCTCGGCTATGGATTGAGCGCGGCGCAGATGATCGCCTCGGGGACCATGCGCGTGGTGGCGAGCATCCCCGATCCGAATGCGACGGGCGCGGTTGCGCCGACCTGCATCCTCGCCGGCCCGCCGGTGAGCTACAGCCTCAATCTGCCGCAGGGCTGGAGTTTGCTCGGCAACAGCCTGAATCAAGCACTCACCGTGGCCACGCTCTTCAACGATCCGAACGCGATCACTTCGGTCTGGAAGTGGGATGCAAACACATTCGGTTGGCAGTTCTATACCCCGCAGATGACGGCATCGGAGCTTCACGCCTACGCCGCGAGCAAGGGGTATGCCGTGCTCGCCACCATCAATCCCGGCGAAGGTTATTGGGTCAACGCAAAATCCCAACCGACAATCGCCGCGCAGTCAGGCGACTCCTTCATTCTCACCGGGATGAACTTGATGAAAGGCTGGAACCTGGTGGCGACCGGCAACGACATCGCGCCCACCGAGTTCAATGCCGGCCTCAAGGCAAGCGCGGTACCGGCCAGCCTGAAGACCCTATGGGCCTGGGACAATCCGTCGTCGAAGTGGTATTTCTACGCGCCATCGCTCGAAGAACAAGGCGGGACGGCGCTCTCGGGCTATATCGCGAATAAAGGCTATCTGGATTTCACCACAACCAACAAGAAGCTCGGCAGCGGCACCGGGTTCTGGGTGAATCGCTGAGGCCGGGCTTGCCAATCGGACCCGAAAAATCAGGCATTTGGTTATGAATTATGAAGGCCTTGTTAAACATTGTTAAACGGCTTCAAGGGCTTGCCGCCGCGGTGTAAAGTGCGCCGATCAAAGTGTGAACTAGTGCCCGAACAGACGGCTGCAAACGGGGTTTGGGACCGGCTCAAAAAACGACCGCAGAAGCGCATTACATGGGACAAGCAAAGCGAATTTTATATATCGAGGACGAAACCGACCTGCAGTGGCTGGTCCAGCACATCCTGGGATCGGTCGGCGGCTTCGACGTGCGGGTGTGCAGTTCCGGCGACGAGGGCTTGCGCGCTGTCGGCGAGTTCGCCCCGGACCTGGTGCTGCTGGATGTGATGATGCCGGGCATGGACGGATTCAGTGTGTTGCGCACCTTGCGGGCGCGACCCGAAAGCGCGGCGCTGCCGGTGGTTTTTCTCACCGCCAGGACCCCGGAGGGTGATGAATACCTGCGCGCCGGCGCCCAGGGGATCATCGCCAAGCCGTTCGAGCCCGCCGCTCTGCTCGCACGGGTGCGCGCTATGACCGGGGATCTGGTGCCGGTCTAGAAGTCCCTCACCGGGACCTCAGCGCAACGCCTACGAACCGGCAGCGTGGCGCTGCCAGAGCGCGCGAATTTGCGCAACCAGCGCATCCGGCTCCACCGGTTTGATGATTACACCCAGCGCGCCGCGGCGGAGCAGATCCTGCCCCACCTGCTGCTGTGTGTTCGCGGTGAAAAATATCATCGGCGTCGCGGCCAACCCGGGCAGCTCGCGCAGGGCGTCCATGGTGGCGAGCCCGTCCATGCCGGGCATCATCATATCGAGCAGTATCAGGTCGGGCGCATACGCCGCGGCCGATTGCGCCGCTTCGGCGCCGCTGGCGCAGACGCGCACTCCGTAGCCGCCGCCGAGTTCCAGGCTGAGGCGGGTGATCAGCTGGATATCGGGATCGTCCTCCACCAGCAGGATCTTTTTCAACGGGCTGCTCATGTGCGCATCGCGCCGTGCTCGTGCATGTCCGGTTGCGCTGCCTGCGCCTTGGAAGGCAGATCGAAATAGAAGGTCGAGCCCTGGCCGGGCGTGCTGGCAAAATCGATTTTCCCGCCGAGCTTGTCGATGATCATTTTGCAGATGGCCAGGCCCAGGCCCGTGCCGCCCCTCTGGCGCGAGGTCGAACTGTCGGCCTGGGCGAAGCGGTCGAACACGCGCGGCTTGAATTCTTCCGGTATCCCGGGGCCGGGGTCGCTCACGCTGACGCGGAACGCGTCGTGCAGGCGCTCTAGGCGCACTTCGACGCGCGCGCCGCGCGGGGAGAATTTGGCGGCATTGGAAAGCAGATTGGCCATCACCTGCATCAGCTGGTCGAAGTTGGCGTCCACCCACGCCGGTTCCGCGCCGGCCGCGAGCGCGAGGCGCACGCCGTACTGATCGGCATAGCCCTGGTTGGCCTGGATGGCGGTGTCGAGCAGGGTTCGGAGTTCCACCGGCTCGAGCTGGATCTGCATCGAAGGAGATTCGAGTTTTTCCACGTCCAGGATGTCGTTGATCAGGCGCACCAGGCGCTGCGAATTGTCCCTGGCGACGCGGATCAGTGCCTGGCTTTCTTGGCCCAGGTCCTTCATCCCGACGAGCAGTCCGAGCGAACCGACGATGGAAGAAAGGGGGGTGCGCAACTCGTGGCTGACCACCGCGATGAATTCATTCTTCATGCGTTCGATTTCTTTGCGCGCCGAAATGTCGGCATTGGTTCCGGTCATGCGCAGCGCCCGGCCGGCGGCATCCCGGCTCACCACCTGGCCGCGGCTCAGGATCCATTTCCATTTGCCGCTGTGCGTCTTGATCCTATGCTCGACATGGTATTCCGGGCTTGAGCCTTTCAACGCGGCCAGGATCAGGCTGCACACCCGATCGAGTTCGTCGGGGTGGACGAATTCGAGCAATGACGCATAGTCGGTGTAGGTCTCCCGTGGCGCCTCTCCGAGCATCTCGGCCCAGCCCTCGCTCAGGTAGATCGTGCCGCGCGCGACATCGGCGTCCCAGATCGCCAGGCGTGAACCCTGCAGCGCCAGGTCGAGGCGCTCGTTGGCGCGGTTGATCTCCTCCTGCTGCCGCATGCGCGCGCTGATGTCGGTGTGCGTGCCTATCATGCGCAGCGGTTTGCCGCCGGCATCGCGGCTCACCACCGCGCCGCGGGTGAGTATCCATTTCCAGCTGCCGTCCTTGCAACGCATGCGGTATTCGGTGGAATAGGCCGGACTGCGGCCCTCCAGATACGCCTGCAGCTCGGCCATCACGCGCGCCTTGTCCTTGGGATGAACACGCTTTACCCATTCGTCGCGCCGGTTGGCGAATTCGTCGTCGGCATAGCCCAGCATTTCCTTGTAGCGCTTCGAGTACAGGACCTCGTCGGTTTGTATATTGCGGTCCCATACGCCGTCGCCGGCGCCCTCCAGGGCGAACTTCCAGCGCTCCTCGCTGCGGCGCAGCGCCTCCTCGGCGCGCTTGCGCTCGGTGATGTCGATGATCATCGCGAAAAACCCGACGACCTGTCCGGCGCTGTCGAAGTCCGGGATGAAGGTTCCGGCAAGATAGTGCTCGTGTCCGTCGACGCCGCGGCGTGCGCGTTCGTATTCGACGCGCTGCCCCCGCAGGGCGGTTTCGATTTCGGGCAGGATCGATGTATAGGTGTCGGTCCCGAGTACCTCGGCAAGATGATGATTGCCGATACGCTCAGCCGGCAGATCCAGCCACTCCTCGATGGCGTAGTTGTGGTAGCGCATGCGGTGCGCGCTGTCGACATAGGCGATCATGGCCGGGACGGAACCGGTGACCAGGCGGTACTGTCTTTCCTGTTCGCGCAGGTTCGCTTCGGCGAGGCGCCTTTCTTCGCGCTGCCGGTTGATCACGGCGGCGGCAAACAGCGCCAGCGCGATGGTCAGCAGCCCGCTCCAGAGCGTGAGCTGGCCGAGCTGCCGCGAGCGCGCCGCGGTGCGGCTGTTGAGCGCGCTGTTCTGCGCATGCTCGTGCTGCCGCATCTGTTTCACCTGCTGTTCGAATTCCCGCTCGCTGCTGCGGAAGACCTCGCTCGCGACAAAGGCTACGGCCGCGGCCGCACCGTGATTCTGGCGCAACTGCGTGATTTGCCGCCGCAGGTCCGCCAGGGCCGTCGCGGCTGCGTCCAGCGCGGCCGCGCGGCGCTGTTGCTCGGCATCGCCGGCGACGTATTCGGCCAGTTGCGCAATGCCGGTCCGGCAACTGGCCTCCGCCTGGCGCAGCCGCTGCAGCTCCGGCACTTCGGGGCTGATGATATAGCTCAGCGCAGCCGATTCCACGGCTTCCCGGGCGCTGACCAGTTCCTCCAGTTTGGCCAGGATGCGCTGGCTTCTCGTTTCCGAATTGGACTGTTCCACCTGCTCGGTGACGCTGAGCCGATACGCGCTGCCGATCGTGATCAGCATCGCGATCGTGGTGGCAAGGACCAGGTAGATGCCGGTTCTGAAGGAGAATTTCATGACGGGCGAAGCATCTTACTTTTCCCCGGTAGCGTCAAATATCGGTCCGGACGGGCGGGACGCCGCGGCTCTCTGCTAATATGGACGCAGGAGGCGTATGTCCGACCAGCCTAATTTATCTGTGGACGCGCAGCTTGCCGCGCTGGTGCCGCGTTTTCTCGCCAATCGGTCCGCCGATGTCGGCAGGATACGCGCGGCGCTCGCGGGAGGGGATTTCGAGGCCATACGTGCCGCGGCGCACGGGATGAAGGGGTCCGGCGGCGGCTACGGCTTTCCCGAGATCTCGCGGCTGGGCGCCGCGATGGAGGAGGGCGCGCGGCGGCGCGACGCAACGGCGATAGTCGAACTGGTCGCGGGCCTGGAAGCCTGCCTGGCGCGCATTGAAGCCGAGCGCGGCCATGGGCAAGGCGGTCCGGACAGCGCTTGAGCCAGGCGCAGACCGGCGCCGACGACCTACGATCCACCAACCACGAACGACGAACCATCATGCGCATCGCTTTACTGGAGGACGATCAGGATCAGGCGGATCTCTTATGCGTCTGGCTTAAGGCCGCCGGGCACAGTTGCCACGCTTACGCTCTGGGAAAGGACCTGGTGCGCGACGCGCAGCGCGAGACCTTCGATATGTTCCTGCTCGACTGGGAAGTGCCGGGCATGTCCGGCGCGCAAGTGCTGGTCTGGATCAGGGCCAACGTCGCCGAGCCGGTGCCGGTGCTGTTCGTGACCGCGCGTCAGCGCGAGGAGGACATCGTGCATGCCCTGTCCAGCGGCGCCGACGACTACATGGTCAAGCCCCTGGGCCGGCTCGAACTCCTCGCGCGCATCGATGCGCTGGCGCGGCGCACGCGGCCCGGCCAGCGCGCGGACGAAGGCGTGCTCGAATACGGCCGCCTCAGCGTGGATTGCCGCACCCGCCAGTTCAAGCTGGACGGAGAGGACGTCGCAATGACGCAAAAGGACTTTGAGCTCGCGTTGTTTCTGCTGCGCAACCTCGGCCGCCTGTTGTCGCGCGGCTATATCCTGGAAGCGGTCTGGGGCCAATCGGCCGATATCAATACGCGCACCGTGGATACGCATGTCAGCCGCATCCGCGGCAAGCTTCAGCTCACTCCGGAAAACGGGTGGCGCCTGTCGGCGGTCTATCAGCACGGCTATCGGCTCGAACGGGTCGAAGCAGGCGGGCAATAGGGCTGGATGAAACAGCGCTGTGCCGCTTAGCCCGGACGCACCATGAGCAAATTCCTGTTGCTGATCCTGGTGATCGTGGTCGTATGGCGGCTGGCGCAGGGCGTGCGCCGCAAGAACGCGGCCAGGCAGGCCCCGCCGGCCGCGCCGGGGCAGATGGTCAGTTGCAGCCATTGCGGCCTGTATCTACCGCAAAGCGAGGCCGTCGCCGAGGGCGACAAGTACTTCTGCTGCGCCGAGCACCGCCGGCTGGCGGCCTAGCGAAACATGGCCACTTGGCACTTCGCGCCCGATACGCAGCCGGACTCGTTCTGGGTATCGCTGCGCTTCTTCAACATATACCGGCTGCTGCTCGCCGCGGTGTTCCTCGCTACGGCGATGATATTCGGCGAAGACATCAATTTCGGCAGCCACAACCTCAACCAGTTCAAGTATGTCAGCGGCGCCTATCTGCTGCTGGCGGTGATATTCCAGGTGTCACTGGAAAAAATCCGCAGCTATTTCAATATCCAGCTGAGCCTGCACGTCGTCGCGGACATCGTCGCGACGGTATTGCTGATGAACGCCAGCGACGGCTTCAGGAGCGGCCTCGGCGTCATGCTGCTGATTTCTCTGGCGGCGGCGGCGCTGGTGAGCCGCGGCACGCTGATGTTGTTCTACGCCGCGCTGGCGTCCATCGCGATATTGCTGGAGCAGACTTACTGGATCCTGGTCTTCGACCACAGCACCGCCAACTACGTGCAGCCGGGGCTGCTGGCGATCGGCTATTTCGCCACGGCGTTGATCACCAACCAGCTGGCGCGGCGCGTCATCCGCCAGGAGCGCGTGATGCGCCAGCGCTCCGTCGACCTGAGCAATCAGCTGCGCATCAGCCAGCTGGTGATCCAGGACATGCAGGACGCGGTGCTGGTGGTCGACGGCAACAACCTGGTGCGCCAGCACAACCGGCAGGTGTCGCTGCTGTTGGGATGGCAGCCGCCGGAGCTTGACCAGATCGAGAACTATTCGCCCGAGATCGCGCGCGCGCTGGAACACTGGCGCGACACCGGAGAGAACCCGGCCGAGACCCTGCTGCTGCCAGGCAGCGGCAAGATGGTGCGCGCGCGCTTTGTCGAGGCGGGCGCCGAAGGCGGCAGCATTTCCCTGGTGTTCCTCGAGGACGTGTCGCGGCTGCAGGAGCAGGCGCAACAGCTGAAGCTGGCTGCGCTGGGCCGGCTCACCGCCAATATCGCGCACGAGATCCGCAACCCGCTGTCGGCTATCAGCCATGCAAGCGAACTGATGCTCGAAGAAGAGCGCGGCGACCCGCAGGACCGCTTGCTGCGCATCGTCCAGGACAACACCAAGCGCTTAGACCGCATGGTGCGCGACGTGCTCGAGCTGACGCGGCGCGACAGCGTGCACCCGGAGGCGATCCGGCTCGCCGCGTTTCTGCCTTCCTTCCTCGGCGAGTTCGCGCAGAACGAGCGCCTCCCCGAGCCGGGTTTCGCCCTGCAGGTGCAGGAAGCGAGCGAGATCGTGTTTGACCGGGCGCACCTGCAGCAGGTGCTGTGGAATCTGCTGCGCAACGCCTGGCGCCATTCGCGCCAGCGCGAGGCGAGCGTGCGCATCGTCGTTAAGCGCCAGACGAATCGGGTAGAATTGCACGTGATCGACGACGGCGAGGGCGTGCCTACGCACCTGCGGCAGCAATTGTTCGAACCCTTCTTCACCACCTACAGCGGCGGCACTGGCCTCGGCCTGTACATCGCGCGCGAGCTGTGCGCCGCCAACGCGGCGATCCTCGAATACGTCGGGTCGCCGGCGCAGGCGGGCGGGGCGGAATTTCGCATTCTGTGCGGGACCAGGCCGGCATGAAGCGCGCCGAACGCAGAAGCGAGCCAGGGGGCGCCAGGGTCCTGGTCGTCGATGACGAGGCCGATATCCGCGAATTGCTCGAACTGACCCTGCTGCGCATGGGCCTGGCGGTGGAATCCGCGGCCAGCCTGGCAGAGGCAAACGCCTTGCTCAAGGCGCAGCGTTTCGATTTATGCCTGACCGACATGCGCTTGCCTGACGGCGCGGGGCTGGACTTGGTGCGGCACATCGGCGAGCACTGTGCCGACCTGCCGGTGGCGGTGATTACCGCCTTTGGCAGCGCCGAGAACGCGGTCGCGGCGCTCAAGGCGGGGGCCTTCGACTATTTGTCCAAGCCGGTGTCGCTGGAGGACTTGCGCACCCTGGTCAGGTCGGCGCTCAAGCTGCCGCCGCAACTGTCCGCCGCCAAGCCCGCAAGGCAGCAGTTGCTCGGCGACTCCCCGGCGATGCAGCAGGCGCGCGAGTTGATCTACAAACTCGCCCGCAGCCAGGCGCCGGTCTACATAAGCGGCGAATCCGGCACCGGCAAGGAGCTCGCGGCGCGCCTGATCCACCTGCAGGGGGCGCGCCACGACCAGCTGTTTGTGCCGGTGAATTGCGGCGCCATTCCGGAAAACCTGATGGAAAGCGAATTCTTCGGCTACAAGAAAGGGGCTTTCACCGGGGCGGAGGCGGACCGCGACGGTTTCTTCCAGGTGGCGCACCGTGGCACGCTGTTTCTTGACGAGGTCGCGGATCTGCCATTGGCGATGCAGGTGAAGTTGTTGCGCGCGATTCAGGAGAAGCAGGTGCGCAAGGTCGGGGCGACAGGTGAAGATCCGGTGGACGTGCGCATGATCTGCGCCACGCACCAGAACCTGACCGCGCTGGTCGAAGCCGGGAAGTTCCGCCAGGACCTGTATTTCCGCCTCAACGTGATCGAGCTGAAAATGCCCTCGCTGAAGGAGTGCCGCGAAGACATTCCGGCGCTGGCGCAGGCGATGCTCGAGCGCCTGGCCGGTGCCGAGGGCCGCGTGCCGCGACTGTCCGCGGCAGCGCAGACGGCGCTTGCCGGCTATGATTTTCCGGGCAACGTGCGCGAGTTGGAAAATATTCTGGAACGCGCCGTGGCTCTGTGCGCCGGCGAGGAAATCCAGACCGGCGATCTTCGGCTCACGCCGGCGCGCCAGGCGGGGGAGGCGCAGCCCGCCGGAAAGTGGCCGCTGCCGGATTATCTCGATCGCATCGAGCGCGAGGCGATACTCGAAGCGCTGGGCATGACGCGCTTCAATCGCACCGCGGCGGCCAAGCTTCTCGGTATCACCTTTCGCGCCCTGCGCTACCGCATGGAGCGGCTGGGGATAAACGAACCGCGCCCATGATCGCCGATGCCGACGGGCGCGTGGACGCAGCGCGCTACGTAGCCTCCGCCAACTGCGACGAGCGGCCCGCGGGTGCGGCGATCACGCTGCTGGTGATCCACAACATCAGCCTGCCGCCGGGGGAGTTCGGCGGCGAAGGCATCGAGCGCCTGTTCACCAATGCGCTCGACTGCGCCGCCCATCCCTACTATCGCGCCCTTGCCGGCGTGCGGGTGTCGGCGCACTTCCTGGTCCGTCGCAGCGGCGAGTTGCTGCAGTTCGTGCCCTGCGGGCAGCGCGCCTGGCACGCCGGGGATTCCGCCTGGCGCGGGCGCAGCCGCTGCAACGACTTCTCCATCGGCATAGAACTGGAGGGCACGGACGATCTGCCCTACACCGGGGCGCAATACGGCGTGCTCGCGGAACTCGTGCGCGCGCTGCGCGCGGCTTATCCGATCGCCGACATCGCCGGCCACTGCGATATCGCGCCCGGCCGCAAGACCGATCCCGGTCCCAGCTTCGACTGGCAGCGCTTTCGCAGCCTGATCGCCTGAGTGCGCGTCGCGGAAATTCCGCGGCGGCTTGCGCAGGGCCTCGACGCGAGGCCGAAATAATTTTTTCGCCGCGCCACTACTCGTTGCCCAAGTTCTTCATCTGCGCGCGCACGACGCGCGATGCGGCGTTTCATTCGGGATTTCTTCGGTCAATCCGCGTTTGGGCGCGGCATTGCAAAAAGTTCTTGCAAAATCAAAAGCGCATCACTAAAATTAGTTGCGAACTGGTAACGAGATACTATATATTGTGGTTACGGTCCGAACCAGCAGGTGAGACCGGCAACGCAAAAGCAGGGCTAGACGCGACGCAACACCAGGGGAAATGCTTATGCAACTTGTCACCGACTCAGATAAATCGCCATCCGCGGCCGGTGCCAGCGTTGCCAAAACTTCTGCAGTAAGTCAGTCCCCGTCCTATCCTGAATACCGGACCATACGCCGCAACGGCGCAGTGGTCGGATTCGATCCGGGCAAGATTTCGGTGGCGATGACCAAGGCGTTTCTGGCGATCGAAGGCGGCCAGGGCGCCGCGTCCGCGCGCATCCGCGAATTGGTCGCCGGCTTGACCGAGAATGTGGTCGCCGCGCTGGCGCGGCGCCAGCCCGGCGGCGGCACCTTCCATATAGAAGACATCCAGGACCAGGTCGAACTGGCGCTGATGCGCTCCGGCGAACACGAGGTCGCCCGGGCCTACGTGCTGTATCGCGAGCAGCGCACCAAGGCGCGCACCCAGGAACAGGCCAGGCAGAAAGACAAGGCCGCCGCCCCCGAACTGCATGTAATCGAGAACGGCGTCAGGCGGCCGATCGATCTTGCGGGCTTGAACAACCTGCTCAAGGCCTGCTGCGAGGATCTGGGCGACGCGGTCGATCCCGGCATCATTTTCAACGAGACGCTGAAGAACCTGTATGACGGTGTGCCGATCGAGGAGATCCGCAAGTCGGCGATATTGTCGTCGCGCGCGCTGATCGAAAAGGACCCTGCCTACAGCTTCGTCACCGCGCGGCTGCTGCTGAACACCATCCGCATCGAGATTCTGGGCGAGGAAGTGCCGCAGGCGGCAATGGCCGGGCGCTACGCCGAATATTTTCCGGAATTCATCAAGCGCGGCATCGCGGCGGAACTGCTCGACGAGCGGCTGGCCAAGTTTGATCTCGCGCGCCTGGGCAAGTCGCTGGACGCGTCGCGCGACCTGAAATTCGGCTATCTCGGCCTGCAGACCCTGTATGACCGCTATTTTCTGCACGACCACGGGCAACGCATCGAACTGCCGCAGGCGTTCTTCATGCGCGTGGCGATGGGCCTCGCGCTGAACGAGATCGACCGCGAGGCGCGCGCCATCGAGTTCTACCAGCTGCTGTCCTCTTTCGACTTCATGAGTTCGACGCCGACCCTGTTCAATTCGGGGACGCTGCGCTCGCAGCTCTCGAGCTGTTATCTGACTACGGTCGCGGACGACCTCGACGGCATCTACGAATCGATCAAGGACAACGCCCTGCTCGCCAAGTACGCCGGGGGGCTCGGCAACGACTGGACCCCGGTGCGCGCGCTGGGTTCGCACATCAAGGGCACCAACGGCAAGTCGCAGGGCGTGGTTCCGTTCCTGAAGGTGGTCAACGACACCGCCGTGGCGGTGAATCAGGGCGGAAAACGCAAGGGTGCGGTGTGCGCCTATCTGGAAACCTGGCACCTCGATATCGAAGAGTTTCTCGAATTGCGCAAGAACACCGGCGACGACCGCCGCCGCACCCACGACATGAACACGGCCAACTGGATTCCCGACCTGTTCATGAAACGGGTGATGGAAAACGGCGAGTGGACGCTGTTTTCGCCCTCGGACTGCCCCGACCTGCACGACAAGTGCGGCCGGGAATTCGAGAAAGCCTACGTCGGCTACGAAGAAAAAGCCGCCAGGGGCGAACACAAGCTGTTCCGCAAGGTCCCGGCGATGCAGTTGTGGCGCAAGATGCTGTCGATGCTGTTCGAGACCGGGCATCCCTGGATCACCTTCAAGGACCCCTGCAACATCCGCTCGCCGCAGTCGCACGTGGGCGTGGTGCACAGCTCCAACCTGTGCACCGAGATCACGCTCAACACCGATGATAGCGAGATCGCGGTATGCAACCTGGGTTCGGTCAACCTGGTCG
>JAJZUK010000007.1:0-3540 GCA_021847125.1 Pseudomonadota bacterium
CGCATCAACTCGGCTACAGCGCGCTCGCGCTCACCGACGAATGCTCGTTCGCGGGCGTGGTGCGCGCGCACAGCGCAGCCAGGGAATGCGGCCTGCCGCTGATCCTCGGCAGCGAAATCCGCCTCGCCGACGGCCCCAAGCTGGTGCTGCTCGCGACCGACCGCGAAGGCTACGGCAATCTTTCCGAACTCATCACCCGCGGCAGGCGTCGCGGCGTGAAAGGCCGCTACGTCCTGGAAACCCAAGACCTGGAGCAGGGTCTGCCTGGCTGCCTCACCCTGCTCCTGCCGGGAGCGGCGCCCGATGTCGCGCAAGCCCGCTGGCTCGCCGGGCGCTTTCCCGGGCGCGCCTGGATCGCGGCGGAGCTGCTGTGCGGACCCGACGACCGCGCGCGCCTCGCCGCGCTGCACGCACTCGGCGCGGCTTCCGGTCTGCCGCTCGTCGCCGCGGGCGATGTGCACATGCACGTACGCTCGCGGCGCAAACTGCAGGATACGCTCACTGCGATACGCCTTTGCACACCGCTCGCGCAATGTGGCCAGGCGCTGTATCCGAACGCCGAACGCCATCTGCGGCTGCGCCTGCGCCTGGCGAATCTCTATCCGCGCGAGCTGCTGGCTGAAACCCTGCACATCGCCGCGCGCTGCAACTTTTCGCTCGATAGTCTGCGCTACGAATACCCCGAGGAGATCGTGCCGCCGGGCGCCACGCCCTCGGGCCATCTGCGCGCCCTCACCGAGGCCGGGCTGGCGCGGCGCTTTCCAGCGGGCGTGCCCGAGAAGGTGCAGGCCCTGATCGAGCACGAGCTTCAACTGATCGCCGAACTCGGCTACGAGCCCTACTTCCTCACCGTGCACGACATCGTCAGCTACGCGCGCGAAAGGGGCATCCTGTGCCAGGGCCGGGGTTCCGCGGCGAATTCGGCGGTGTGCTATGCGCTGGGTATCACCGAAGTCGATCCGGCGCGCATGAGCATGCTGTTCGAGCGTTTCATTTCGCGCGAAAGGAACGAACCACCCGACATCGACGTCGATTTCGAGCACCAGCGGCGCGAGGAAGTGATCCAGTACATTTACGCCAAATACGGGCGCGAGCGCGCGGCGCTTGCCGCGACGGTGATCCGCTACAAGCCGAAGAGCGCGATCCGCGACTGCGGCAAGGCGCTGGGCCTGGAACTCGCGCAAGTCGAGCGGCTGGCAAAGACGCTGGCCTGGTGGGACCGGCGCCAGAACCTGCCCAAACGGATGCGCGACGCCGGGTTCGACCCGCAGAGCCCCGCCATCTTGCGCCTGCTCGCACTGGTGGATGCATTGATCGACTTTCCGCGCCACCTGTCGCAGCACGTCGGCGGCTTCGTCATTGCGCGCGGCCTGCTGTCGCGCCTGGTGCCGATCGAAAATGCTGCCATGAAGGACCGCAGCGTGATCCAGTGGGACAAGGACGACCTCGATGCGCTCGGCTTGATGAAAGTGGACGTACTCGCGCTGGGCATGCTCTCCGCGATCAAACGCGCGCTGGCCCTGGTCAGCCAACAGCGGGGTTCGACTTTCAGCATGAGCGACGTGCCGGCGGAAGACCCGGGGGTCTACGCCATGATCCGGCAGGCCGACACCGTCGGCGTGTTCCAGATCGAATCGCGGGCGCAGATGTCCATGCTGCCGCGCCTGAGGCCGGAAAGTTTTTACGACCTGGTGATCGAAGTCGCGATCGTGCGTCCCGGCCCGATCCAGGGCGGCATGGTGCATCCCTATCTGCGCCGCCGGCAGAAGCTGGAGCCGGTGGACTACCCGAGCCCCGCGGTAAAAGAGGTTCTGGAGCGCACTCTGGGCATACCGATATTCCAGGAACAGGTGATGCAGCTCGCGGTGGTCGCCGCCGGCTTTACTCCGGGCGAAGCCGATGGCTTGCGCCGCTCGATGGCCGCGTGGAAAAGAAAAGGCGGCCTGGAGCATCTGGAGCAGCGTCTGATCCAGGGCATGCTCGCGCGCGGCTATGCGCGCGAGTTCGCCGAGCGCATTTACCAGCAGATCCTCGGTTTCGGCGAATACGGCTTTCCCGAGTCGCATTCGACGAGCTTCGCCCTGCTCGCCTACGTGTCCGCCTGGTTGAAGCGCCACCACCCGGCCGCCTTCCTCGCCGCGCTGCTGAACAGCCAGCCCATGGGTTTCTATCGACCGGCGCAACTGGTGCAGGATGCGCGCCGCCACGGCGTCGAGGTGCGGCCGGTGGACGTGGCAACGAGCGACTGGGAGTGCACGCTGGAGCCCAGCGCAGACGCGGCGCCCGCCGTACGCCTGGGTTTGCTCATGGTGAAAGGCCTGTCCGAAGCCGCGGCCCAGCGCATCGTGCAGGCGCGCATGCAGGGCGGATTCACCTCGGTCGACGAACTGATGCGCCGCGCGCAGCTCGATAAGCACGAACTCAAATGCCTCGCGGCGAGCGGTGCCCTCGAAGGCATCGCAGGCCACCGGCGGCTCGCCTACTGGCAGGTCGCGGGCGTGGACACTGCGCGGCATTTGTTATCCGATGCGGCTGTCGATGAAACCGCTCCGCGACTCGCCGCACCGAGCGAAGGCGAAGGCCTCATCCATGATTACGCCAGCCTGGGACTCACCCTGGGCCGGCATCCGCTGGCGCTCTTACGCTCGCGTTTGAAGCGCATGCGCCTTGCTGCTGCAGACGAAGTCCGCCGCCTGCCGCACGGCAGCAGCGTGCGCGCGGCCGGTATCGTCATCGGCAGGCAGCGCCCCGACACCACTTCCGGCGTGGTGTTCGTGACCTTGGAGGATGAGACCGGCTGCGTCAACGTCATCGTCTGGCGCGACCTGGGCGAGCGCCAGCGGCGCGAACTGCTTTCGGCGCAACTGATGGTGGTGCATGGATCGGTCGAGCGTGTAGGCGAAGTGGTGCACGTGATCGCGCGAAGGCTGGCCGATCACAGCGAACTGCTGGGCAAATTGGCGACCAGCTCGCGGGATTTTCATTAGACAGCGCCCAGAGAAAGCGACGAGTTGGTCACAAACTGCAACCACCTCCGTCGGCTCAGATTTTCCCCGACGATGCCGTAGCCCGGAAACCCTTGCTGCTATTGCCTTTCCAGCGAATTTGCGGCTTTGATGTCGCAAATTGCGACATCAACCAGGCGGCGCGGCCGCCACTACTTGCTTCTCTCAGATGCGCTCCAGCACACGCATGAGGCGCTCGATCGCCCGTTTGCGATCGGTGGCGGGCATGCTTTGCAGGTTGTGAAGCTTCCACTTGACGGCGGGAAGCTCTCGCGCCCGGCCTAGAGCCAGCAAATTCCAGTCCGGTTCACCTCGTTTAATTGACAGCAGGAACTCTTTTTCGCGCTCACCCAATCGCCCGCGTATTTCGTCGATCAGTCGCTCGCGCGTCTGTTCGAGTTCCTCAATGCTGACAGGCTCGGCGGTCATGTCCCTGAAGTGATCTTCGTAGACTTTACGAATGTCTTTTCTATTTGGATCCAGGGAATCCGCCAATGAGCCCTTGTGCCCGATCAGGGACACAAAGAACGAGCGG
>JAJZUK010000007.1:3550-11839 GCA_021847125.1 Pseudomonadota bacterium
AGCGGAACAGGGCATCGCTCATACCCTCGTTCTCCAGCAACAGCTTGACGTCGAACAGGTCGCGCGGATGCTGCCGGTCGATCGCAGCCATCAGCTTGCCACCATACAGATCTGCGAACGACAAGGTCTTGACCTCGGCGAAACCGAAGGTCTCTTCAACCACCGCGCGCACGGTCATCACCACGGGTTCGTCCAGGCTGCCTCGCAGAACCGGGTTGACCTCGATCTTTATCTGCGCCGCGGCGTCCGACACGTTGAGCGTGTCGAAATACCCACTGCGATCGTTCGCGCCGGCGGTGATCCTGTACGCCGGCGACGCGCCCACAAGCCGATCGCGAACACGGCCCAGCGCCTCGCTGATCTGCTGGCGTGCGACGTCGAACTCGGTGATCGGAAGAAAGGCGAGATCGATATCGACCGACAATCGCGGCAAATCACGCACGAAGAGGTTGATCGCTGTGCCTCCCTTGAGCGCGAAACACTCCTCGGCCGCAACGGCAGGCAGCACACGCACCAGCAGTTGAACCTGCCGGTAGTACGGATTATCGGGCGTGATCATCCAGATCGGCGGGCAGTGTGATCAGGTATTTCGGGTGCAGGCGACCGCCGGGGACCAGCATGCGTTTGCCTTTGCCAAGATCGACTTTGGCGAGATCGAGGTGCGCGAACCACGCATGCTTGTGGCGTTCCGCGAGCGCGAGAAAAAGCCGCTTCACCTTGACGCTGCCGCAGTGGGCGAGCAGATGCCCGAGGCGCGCCGGACGCAGGTTGGCAAGTCCGCCGATCAGTGCATCCACCTCGTACACCGACTCGCGCTGCGGCACATCCTGCAACAGCTCTAGGATTGCCCGCTCTTCCGTCGAGTAAGTGAGCGTCCAGTCCCAGCTTCCCCAGGTAAATTCGGAAAGCCCGCTATCGGTGACTGCACTGTCGGGCAGCCGCTTACCCTCCCCATCCACAAAGCTACCGACCTCGTCGCGATACAGGCGCGGCAGCGAGCCGAACATCGCATCAGGACGGGTGATGAGTTTCTCTTTCAGCGGAAATTTCCTCGCCCACCCCGGCAGTCCCACCGGGCCGTAGAGATGGATTGGCTCCGGTTCGCCAAGCCGCACGTAATGAGCGAGACCGCGATGGACCAGCGCAGTGCGGCCACCGACGTGCAGCGGCAGCGCTTCTAGCCGCTGCAGCGACACGACGACCTGCTGCCATTTCGGCTTCGATCCGGGATGCACGTAGGCGCCATGGGCAGGCGAGTCGAGCCAGCGGCCTTTGTACTGCGAGAGCTGGTTGCGGGTGTAGTTCTGCGCGGCAAGCCAATGTGCCGGAGCCACCCAGCCTTCTGGAAGCAGGCGGCGAAGTTGGTTTAGCTTACCTGTATTTTGTACATCCATAATGTGCAAAATACATCATTATTAAACCTAGCGCAAGTTTAACTTTTACAATATTTGTACACTATGAGTGTACTTTTTCGTTTATTAATAAACCGCTGATTATAACTAGGGGCATAATTTTCAACTGACTGCAATTATCCTGATCACTCCAGTCAGCGCACCGCAGAGCGCGACGAGGTGATCGCAAATTGTGACCACCTCCGGTGGCTCAAGATCTATGGGGAGCATGCGCCTAATCTTTCATCGCAGCCGCATTTTTGCAGTAATTCTGCTATACTGCAATGACATGAAAGCCAACGTCACCATCACCAGCCGAGGCGTAATCACGCTGCCAGCCAAACTGCGTCAGGCGCTTGGGCTGAAGGCCGAAGACCATCTTATCGCCGAAACCACGCCGGAGGGTTTGCTGCTGCGCCCCGCCATCACGCTGCCGGTGGAGATGTACACGCCCGAGCGCGTGCGCGAGTTCGACGCCGCAGAGCAGGAACTCGCTGCCTACCTAGACACCAAGGCCCCGGCGCTCAAGCGTGCCAAGCAGCCCAAGCGCAAGTCTGCCCGCTGAACACGGCGCGCCCACGCCATGCGCGTGTTTCTGGACGCAAACATCCTGTTCTCCGCGGCGAAATCCGCTGGCGCGGTGCGCGACTTGCTGCGTCTGCTTCTCGACCGCGGACACGAGTGCTGCGTTGACGGCTACGTCGTAATCGAGGCGCGCCGGAATCTCGCTGCCAAGGCGCCGGACGCGTTGATCGCGCTTGAGGCCTTACTCAAACGCTTGCACATCAGCTCCGCACAGGCCCCTGGGCCGGGACTGAAACTGGTCAACTGGCTGCCGGAAAAAGACCGCATAGTATTGGCTGCCGCAATACGCTTGCGCTGCGATGCGCTGGTTACGGGCGATCGCACCCACTTTGGCTCTGGTTACGGCAAGAGGTTCGCTGGAGTAACCATCCACTCGCCGCGATCATTGGCCGAACGGCTTTTTGGATAGCCCGGAAACCCTTGCTGCTATTGGTCTCCAGACCGATTACCCTCCGAGCGTTTGCATCGTGGCGTCAACTCACCACCCGACCAGGGCGTTGTGTGTTCAACGAACCCGCGAGCCTGTCCGGATGCTGCGCCCTCTTTGTCCCGAGATCCCCGGCCACCCGCTGCATGTGATCCAGCGCGGTCGACTGCGCTCGGCCTGCTTCTTCGCTGACGAAGACTGCGCCGCTTACCTCGGCTGGCTCGGCAAATACGCCGCCAGCCTCGGTTGCTCCGTGCATGCCTATGTGCTGATGGGCAACCATGTTCATCTGCTCCTGACACCGTCACGCGCGGGCAGTATCGTGAACTTGATGCGCAGCCTGGGCGAGCGTTACGCACGCTACGTCAGCGAAGTCCAGCATCGTGACAGCGCGCTGTGGGAGGAACGCTTTGACGCATATCCGGTCAACGTCGGGCGCTACCTGCTTTCGTGCATGCGCTACATCGAACTCAATCCGGTGCGCGCCCGCGTGGTCGTGCGACCGGAGCAATATCGCTGGTCGAGTTTCTGCGCCAATGCGCTGGGTCAGAAGGACCCACTGCTTACACCGCATGCGCACTACTGCGCCCTCGGTCGCGACGCCCATACACGCCAGAGTGCATACCGGGCCATGTTCCAAGCCCAAACACCAGCGCGCTTGGCGTAATAGAATGGGCCGCCGTCCAATCGATTGCTCTCATACCGTTCAACACCATGCATCCGACCGCATCTTGAACATAAGCTCGCGCGTCCCGGCACTCGCGCCCTTCCGCGTCCGCAGTTTCCGTTTCCAATGGCCAGCCGATCTGGCGACCTCCTGGGCCTTCGAAATGGAGATCCTGGTCCTGGGCTGGTACGTGCTGGTGGAGAGCAAGTCCGTATTGCTGTTCACCGTGTTCGCTTCGCTGCTGTACATCGGCACCCTGATTGCGCCCATGTTCGACGTGATGGGCGACCGGATCGGACAGCGCAACTTGCTATGCGCCATGCGGACCGTCTACGCGACGCAGGTGACGACGCTGATGATCCTGATTTTCAGCGGCGCACTGACTCCGCTGTATGTGCTCTTGATCGCCGGCATAATGGGCCTGGTACGTCCTTCCGACCTGGGGATGCGCGCCGCACTGGTCGGTGAAACCGTGCCGGGCGCACAGTTGATGGGGGCAATCAGCATCCAGCGCATCAAGATGGACTCGGCCCGCATCGCAGGCGCGCTGACCGGTGCGGGACTGGTCACGCTGCTGGGCATGGGACCGGCTTACCTGGCGGTAGTCAGCCTCTATGCGACCAGCGTTCTGCTGACATTCAGAACCGGCAGCCCGCCCACCCATCCGGCCGCACGCACGGCTCTAGAGGCCGCGCGCGCTTCGCCCTGGCGCGAGCTCAAACAGGGACTCGCCTATGTCTGGGCCACGCCCCATCTGCGCGCGCTGATGTGCCTGGCCTTGCTGCTCAACATGACCGCATTTCCGCTGTTCATCGGTTTGCTGCCCTATGTGGCGAAAGAAATCTATCACACCAACCAGACCACCCTGGGCTATATGATCGCCGGCGCGGCCTCAGGCGCCCTGCTGGGCTCGCTTGCGCTGAGCCGCTGGGGCGGCGCGATCCGCCCGGCGCGCGTGATCCTGGTGGCCTGCGCAATCTGGTATGCGCTGCTGCTGGTGTTCGCGCAGATGCAGGATTTTGTCGGCGGCATTCTGGTCCTCGTACTCGCCGGTTTTGCACAAAGCTTGGCCATGATACCGATGGCGATGGTGTTGTTGCGCAACTCGGAGGCGAAATTTCGCGGCCGCATCATGGGCATGCGCATGCTAGCGCTCTATGGCAATCTGCCCGGGCTGCTGATCTTTGGCCCCCTCGTCGGCCGCCTCGGTTATCCCGCCACCGCCTCGCTGTATTGCGTGTTCGGCTTGGCGCTCGCCCTGCTGATCGCCCTGCGCTGGCGCGACGAGCTCTGGCGGCGCGCGGCGCCGGCGAATACGCGTTAAAGGCGCAGTCCTGCTCTGAACGCGACGCGGTGGCGCGGCAACGCTGTCAAACGGCCGCTCCACGCCCGCGGCAGGTGAACCACCACGCCAGTGCGAGCGTCGGCGCGAGCGTGGACAAGGCGATCCAGGCCATTTGTCCATGCGACCAAGGCATGATGCCGCCGCCCGGCACGGCCAGCAGGAAGCCGGCGAGGATGAGCAGCAGCCGTATCGGCCATTCCATGCGGCCGCTGCCGCGCAGGTCGCCGATGAACAGCTGATAGCCCTGCAGGCCGCCGCAGATGAAAATGCTGCCGGCGCATGCACTCAGCGTGAGGTAGAGCGATTCATACCACGGCCCCTGCAGCACGAACGCCGGATTGAGCACGAAGAAGAACGGGATGAAGTAGATGATGCTGCCCACGCGCATCGACGCCCAGCCGGTCTGCATCGGCGGCGCCCCGGCGATGCCGGCGGCGGCGAAGGAAGCGATCGCCACCGGCGGCGTGATCGACGACAGCATGCCCCAATAGAACACGAACATATGGATCGCCATCTTGTTCAGCCCCGCCTTCTCCAGCGCCGGGCCGACCAGGATGGCGAGGAAGATGTAGCAGGCGGTGGTGGTGAGGCCGAGGCCGAGCACCAGGCTGGTGAGCGCGGCCATCGCCAGCAAGGCGAGCGCGTTGTTCCCGGCGATGGCGAGGAGATCGTTGGCCAGGCTGGAGATGACGCCCGTGACGGAAAACGCGCCAATCAGGAGTCCACACCCGGCGAGGATGCCGACCAATTCGACGAAAGTCTTGCCGTTGACTTCGAGAAAGCGCACCAAGGTGCTCCAGCCCCATCGCTCGCGGTTGAACGCCTGGTTCAGCGCCAGCAGCAGCAGCGTGGCATAGAACGGCGCATGGCTCTCGCGCTTCATCACCAGCAGCATGAATATCAACAGCGCGATGGCAAAGGCGTAGTACCAGCCTTCCTTGATCGCGTCCCACAAGCGCGGCAGTTCCGCCCTGGGGATGCCCTTCAGCCCGTGGCGCGCAGCGTAGGCGTCGACCTGCAGGAACAGGCCGAAGTAGTACAACGCCGCGGGAATTGCCGCCGCCGCCGCGACCTGCGCGTAGCTGACGCCGAGGAATTGCGCCATCACGAAGGCGGTCGCCCCCATGACCGGCGGCGCCAGCACCGCGCCGGTGGAGGCGCAGGCCTCGATCGCGCCGGCATAGGTGGAAGAAAAGCCGGTGCGCTTCATCACCGGGATGGTCATCGCACCCGCGGTGAGCACATTGCTGATGATGCTTCCCGACATCATGCCCAGCAGGCCGCTGGCGAATATGCACACCTTGGCTGCGCCGCCGCGGAAGGTGCCGCATAGCGCGAAAGCGACATTGATGAAGAACTTGCCCGCGCCGGTCATCATCAGCGCGGTGCCGAACACGAGAAAGCCGATCACGGTCTCGGCAAAAGCCTGGATCGGGATGCCGAGCAGGCTTTCGGAGGACAGCATGTGGTAGGCGCTGGTCTGCGCGGGAGTCGATTGCGTGCCTTTCAGCGGACCCAGCCAGGCGGAGTCGGCGAACAGCGGGTACAGGGTGAAGGGCAGCACCGACAGCACCAGGCCCCATCCACCGGTGCGGCGCAGGCCTTCCATCAGCAGCGCCCACATGACATAGCCGGTCCAGATCAGGTAGGTCGGCGCGCCGCCGAATTCCCAGCCCAGCTCCGCCGCCTTGCGAATATTGACCATCAGCACCAGCGCAGCCGCAACGGTGAGCGCGAACAGCGCCGCGTCGTACCAGGCGACGCGGTCCAGGCGTGCGCGCTCGTGACCCGGAAAGATGACGAACACGAACGGCAGCATCACCAGCACCAGGGCGTAGTAGTACTCGGTGTTGAGCGGCGTGAAGCCGATGAAAAAGCGCAGCACGAACTGCTGGTTCACGCACAGGAAGATGGTCAGCGCCGCGGCGCCGACCAGCAGCCAGCGCCATGCGCCGCGCAAGCTTCGCACGCGCAGCACCTCGGCTTCTACGGGCGCGAATCCGTTCGCGCCGGCGGGAGTTTGCATTTAGCCGGATTCCGCCGCGGCCGCCCGCCTACTCGAAGATCACGTCCAGCTTGGCTGCCTTGAGCGCTGTGGCGCGAGCCGCCATCCAAGCCTTGAGGAAGACCTGCTTGTCGTCCGGCGGATTGGACTTGAGAAACGCATTCCACGCTACGGCCAGGATGTCCTGACGCTTGATCAGGCCCTGGTTATGCGCCTCGTGCTCCGCGTTCCACACGCCGGACTCCTTGAACGCCTTCACCGCGCCTTCGTGGTAGGGCAGCGCCCAGGACAGGATCTGGCGCTTCAGCTCGAGGCCGGCGGCGCCGGGCGCGCCGTCCTTGTAGAGGTCGTAATTCACGATCATCGACTTGGCCATGGAATACACCAGGCTTGCCGGCTGCGAGGCATACACCATGTAAATCGGATAGGGATAGTTCGGCAACTCGACCGGGTTCTGCGCCGACATGCCCGGGCCGCAGGTGGTCTTGTGCGGTGCATAGTAGGGGCTGATCTTGTTCACGCGCGCCCAGCCCGCCTTGTCCGAGGCCGGCGCCGGCGGGTAGATCAGACCGCGCGGCGAGGCTTCCACCTCTTTCGCCTGGCCCGAGATGCTGGAGGCGATGGCGGCGTCCACCTCGTTGTTGAGGACGCCCTTCCACATCGCGCCGTAGCTGGAGAACTCCACCAGCTTGACGTCGTTTTTCGTCAGTCCGCCGAAGGCGAGCACCGCCAGCGCGTTCTGGTTCAGCGCCGGCGATCCGACCACCATGCCCACGCGCTTGCCGCGCAGATCCTTCACCTCCTTGACCCCGGTATCCTTGGCCACGCCGAGCGAAACCGCGTTGCAGTCGGTTGAGGCAAGGATCAGCCGCAGCGGCTGCGGGCCCCACTCCTTAGCCCCGAATTCGAGCACGCCTTCCTGCGCGAAATACACGCCCACGCCCATCATCGAGGCCTGCGCGCGCCCGCCCCTGAGCGGCGCGAGGCGCGCGACGTCGTTGCCCGCCGGCAGCACGCGCACATCGGTGCCGTGTTTGTCTTTGAACATTTTTCCTACCGCAACCCCGATGTTGAAACCGGACGAACCGGTATCGTAGGCAGTCATGGTCAGGGTGGAAGGCAGATTCACCTCCTGCGCAAACGCAGGCAAGGCAAACACGCAAGCCGCAGCAGCGGTCAGCGCAAATAGTTTACGGCGATAATTAAGCATGACTCCTCCTGGTTTTCGTTCTGAAGAACCGACCGCTTCGCCGCGATGTTGGCTGCGGCACTCCTGCTTCGCCCCACCTTCTTATGCCCCGCGCGGGTGCGAGTTCACATGTTGCCGTCTTCCGCCGGCGCTGTCTAGCGTCTGCGTCCGCGACGGCTAATTTGTTGATCCGACCACGGCAAACCGCGGAAGTCCTGTCCGGTGTGATAAATTAGCCCCGACATCCATCGGGGTTCCCGCGTGCCCGCCTACCTGCGACCCACCAGCCAGTCTGAAGCCCTCGCCGCGCTCGCGCGTGAGCGGCTGACCGTACTCGCCGGCGGCACGGACTATTACCCGTCCAGGGTCGGCAAGGCGCTGACCGACGACATCCTCGACATCAGCGCCATCGCGGCTTTGCGCGGCATCCGCGAAGACGCGGCGCACTGGCGCATAGGCGCGACCACCACCTGGAGCGATCTCGCCGCGGCCGCGCTGCCGCCGCTGTTCGATGGACTGAAACTGGCCGCAGGCGAGATCGGCGGCGCGCAAATCCAGAACGCGGGCACGATAGGCGGCAATCTGTGCAATGCCTCCCCCGCCGCAGACGGCGTGCCGCCTTTGCTCGCACTCGATGCGCGCGTCGCAACCGCCGACGCCGGCGGCGGCAACCTTGTCGC
>JAJZUK010000008.1 GCA_021847125.1 Pseudomonadota bacterium
GCGCCAAAACGCACCCCAGCAGCGATCCGAGCGCCATGTCCAACAGCTCGCCGCCCCGTCTCTCGGCGGCAATCCCATAAAGGAACAGCACGGTTTCCGCGCCTTCGCGTCCAACGGCAAGAGCGGCAAGTAGCGCGCAGGACCAGCCGCCGGCCCGTTCGGCCGCACGCGTCATGCCGACTTCGAGGTCGCGTCGGATGTGACGTCCATGGACGTTCATCCAGGCCACCATTTGGGCGATGAGCGCCGCTGCCGCAAACAGCACGCCGATTTGGAATGCGTCCAGCGCCTGGCCCGCGAGCTGGCTTTGCAAGCCCAGCATCAACGCGCCCAGGCCGGCCGCGAGCAAGACTCCGGCGCCGGTACCGAACAGGAGATGACGCAGCCCTACGCCCGACGCGGGACTACGGCGTATCCACGCGTACAAGATGCCGACCACCAGAATCGCCTCGACGCTCTCGCGCCACACGACGAACAAGGCATTTCCCATGAGCAACTCCTTACTTCACCACGATGCGCCCGTGCGCGGTTTGGGGATGAAATTCGCCAAAGAACGGATACGCGCCTGGCTTCATCGGCGCGAACACGAGAACGCGAGTCACCCCGGGCGCAAGCACCAGTTCCTTGTGTAGTTCCTTGCTTTCGAACTCTTCGGGGCCTGCGTTTTGATTGGTGATCTCCAGACGGAAGCGCGTGTTCGCGGGAACCTCGACCAGCTCGGGAAACCATTTGCCCTCGCGCGCGAGAAGCTTGAATGTCGGGAGATCTTGGGCCCATCCTGCGCCATTTGAGAACAACGACAGGGCAACCAAGCAACGGCACGCAAACAAGCGGAACATACGCATGACGGGTCATCCATTTACTGAGTGAGCTGAAGGCGGATGCCGATTAGCTTGACCGGGTTCGCAGCGGGATTGCCGGCCGGGTTGCTAATCAGTTGGAAATCGGGGGAGATCTCAAAGTTCTGGTGCACGCGGTAGCGATAGTAGATTTCCGCGACCTTTTCGGCGCCCTGCGCGGCGAATCCGAACACGGGGCTGCCGGCTGCGTCGACCACGCGTGCGGAGCCGTTGCGAAACGCCCCGCTGCTGCGATTGGCGCCAAAGGCGATGCCGACTGCGTCGGCCCCGCGCGACCAATAGCTGCCGCCGATTTCGGCACCGAACGCGAGCGTGCGATCGAACGGCAGGCCTTCGCCGCTCGCCCAGCCCAAACGGCCAAAGGCCGTAACGTAGTCACCGAAGCGCTGGTCGAAATTCAAGCCTGCGCCGCGATGCGAACGAAGCAGGGTCGTGTCCAGGTCGCCCGGGTCGCGCAGGAAGGTGGGCGCTTGGCCGTTTCGCCAGAGAAAGGCGCGGTAGTTGCCGGTGAGTCCACCGAAGCGCTGGGTGGATTCGGCCTGGGCAATCCAGAAAGGCGACCTGAAACCTTCGGAAAAATCGGCGCTACGCCCGGCGCCGAACACGCCCAAGGACAGGCCCCAAGGCTCGCTCTTCGTGCGCTCGCTGCGGTAGGCCACGCGCACGCCGGGAGAGAAGCCGAAGCCGTCGGCGCCGACGTTTGCCGCAATCGGATTGTCGAGCAGCGCGTTGTGGACGAACGGGCTGGCGAGAAACTGGCGCGTTTCGTCGTTGGCAGCCGCGTTCTGGTCGAAGAACGCGAACGGGTCCATCTTGCCGAAGTTGACCGTCAGTTTTTCGCGCGAATGCGGCTTGAACCCGCCTAAAGGCAATGGAACCTCGGCCCGATAATAGGCTTCCGCCAGCAGTACCGCGCTGTTCTCCGGCGGAATCGCCGTACCGAGCTGAAACGACGAGGCGTTCGGACCGACGAAGGAAGTCAGGTGCTGGGAGATTCCGCGGCCCTGCCCGACGCGAAAATGCGCGAAGAGCTTGCTCTCGATATCGCCCGTCTTCACCGTCGGTGTCGTCACCGTAATGTCGGTGCGGTAGTTCAGCGTGGTTCCGTTGGCATTGACGCCGCTCGCGCGCTGGCCTACGGAGGTGAAACTCGCGCCGGCGGAAAAGCCTTCGATCGAATCGATCACCGTGGCCTGCTTCTTGATATCGAGCGTGTTGTACTCGACTGCCTTGAGCCGCGACGCCAGCTCCGGCTCGCGCTCGGAAATGCCCTCGGTATCGAGAGCGTCTTCCAGGCGCTTGTTGGAGCCTTCCAGGGCCTGCACTCGACCTTCAAGCCCGCCGTTCTTCGACGCCGGCCGTTCGACATAGGCTTTGAGTTTCGCCTCCAGCTCGGTGTTGCGCTTTTCCACGTTGTCCAAACGATCGGCAAGGCGTTGCAGTTGCTGCTTTAGCAGCGCCTCGTCCTGTGTTGCCGCCCGAGCCAGGGGACAGGCGAAGCCGATCGCCAGGGTTGCCGTGGATACAAAGAGGCAGTCGAGGCGCATCAATAGCCCCCTTTCTTCCCGATGCCGACAAAGGTGAACTCGTACTCGACCTCGAACGGCTTGAACCACGGCCTCACGCCGGTGAGGCGGTCGGTGTGCCGGCCGAAATGGTTGTGCGCGTTGTGCGGATCTGCTGCAGGCGGGGCGATCCGGTATTTGACCTTGTATTTGCCCGGCCCTTTGAGCTTGATGTTGTCGCCGTAGTGTGCGCCGTCGTTGGCGACCATGGGCATCATCTCCCCGCTCACGGTTTCGGCTGTCCCCTCTTTCTTCAGCTCGAACTGCACTTTCAGATAGGGTATCCACGCGCCTTCAGCGAATCCGTTTGGATTGTTTGCCAGGGCTTTTACATCTGCTTCAAGGTGAATGTCGGACTCGGCGGCGGACTTCATGATTCCCTCCGGTTCCATGGTGATGGGCTGGAGATAGACAGCGGTGATCTCCATGCCGTGACGCTGCTGCGGGGCACCGATCGGGTACTCGACAGCGAACGCGGAAGATGTGGCAAAAAAAGCAGCTACGAAAGCAGTGGTCAAACCGAAGCTGGGTGCAAATCGCATGGCCTACTCCATTAAGTTAAAAATTCGAATCGGGAAGAAGCCCGGTGCGCAAGGGGGCAACGGGAAGACGTCAAACATGGAGGGGCTGAACGCGTAATGGATCGTGTCGTCCAGCGACAGCGCGCGTTGCACGCGCCGGATTTTATTCAGCATTGCCAACGCCGACGCCGCCGGCTTGCACGCGGGCTTAGCCGCTTTTGGTCCGGTGGACGCGACAAGCGGGGTATAGTCTTGTGCTCCTGCGTGCGAAGCGCCGACGCCGACTTCGAGCAAGCGCGTTTCAGTCTGAGCGAGCACGCAGGGTACGACAAAAAACGTGGCGGCGGATGCTGCGGAGAATTTCGAAACTAACATCAGCCAGCTCTCCTTTCTTGGAAAGCGCTGACTGGCTGGCAGAATGCTAGCTGGCTTGCGCGCGCGCGATTTGGTTTGGGGGCTCCTGCGCCCCCCGGGCGGTCATGCGGTCAATATCGATTTGCCGTATTGCGTCAGGCATAACCGGTATTCACGGCCGCCATGTTTTAAAAAAATCAGCTCTCCGTAACCGCCGAGGAGAGACTGGCTTGAGATCTTCTGTTTCCTCATGGCCCCTATGGACGGCGCCACGCTTGCGTCATAGCGTGACTGCCTGTGTTTGGTGTTCCGTTGCGAGTCCATGAGTAAAAGATAACCATTCGCATTGATCCGGTCCACCGCAAATCGAGAACAGATTGATATAGATCAAACAAGCAGTAACAATGTGGGATCGTCGCCGCACGACGGTGCACCTGCGTCATCTGCAAAGTTCCAGTCTTGCGCGCGGAATTCCTCGAACATGATAGGAGAGCTTCACGCTCATCTTATCCCCCTCGTCCCGGCGCATAAGTTTCTTGGCGATCATGTCGCGGGCATATTCCTCTAGGCGCGCGTTTTTGTCTTTCGACAAGTCGAACAAGTCGTAGTAGGCGTTCAATGCTTCAAGCTCGCCATCGCGGGGTTCGAGCAGGATGTCGCCGATGTCATGCTTAACGGACTCGATCAACGGGTCGATAGAAAGCGACGGGTGGCCGCCCAGCCATGTCACTGGTTCGTCTGCTTGACGCGTATGAACCCGCCTTACTTCGGCTTGCTGCTTCAGCCAGGCGACGATGGGCAGCCGATGGAAGCTGTGTACCATCAGCGCATAATGCGTGTGGTGCGCCGCACCAGCAAGTTCCAGTTCCATGATGCGGTTTAACGCATTGAACACGGCTTCTTTGTCCATAAGACTCTCCCATTGGTTTTCCTGCAGGTTTTACGGTCGAACCGCTCTTCATGCGGCAGGCGGTGGCGGCATTGGTGCCTCGCCTCCCGTTGATTGCGCCGCTAGCCTTGCAACGTTCGAGCTTCTACTTCCTGTTGGAAACATATGCCGCCACCGAGCGGATCTTCCGCGCGAAAGCGGTCCTCTGCGTCTTGATGCACGAGTGCAGAGTTCGGTGTTCCGCACAGTAGGGCGAAGGCCTAGGATGTGAACTGGACCGTGGCCGCACCGAAATGCACGCGCAAAATGCAGCAGCCGTCGTTGCTGCTCCGCGGTGCATACTTCGCTCGCCGCAAGGATTCCCCGGCGAAGGAAATCATGTGAGATCATTTTCCGCTACTCCGTCTTAACTGGAAATTGTTCTGCGGGACGGACTTGTTCCGAATTCGGGGTGCGCATCTGACGATTCCTATAATTGGGACACGAAGCTCACGTCGGCGCCGCCGCACCACGACGAACAGGGAACAGGTGATGCTCCAAATGCCATTCCAGCTCCTCACAGGTTCTGGCTGGCTGGCGCCCGTAGGCGTGGCTGGCTGGGAAAACTCGGGCGGCTCTGCGCTTGCCGCGTCCTATGCCGTCAAAATCAGCTTGCAGTTCTGCGTCAGCCGCAAGCGGTACTCGCGGCCCGCGTGCTCGATGATGAGCTCGCCGCGTTCGCCCAGCAACTGGTGACTGCTGACGCGCCCCGGACTCATGCGCGTCGTCTGCGGCGGGGTGCCGGTCTGTCGCTCCGGGCTTGGCGGTCTGTGTTCATCAACCATGCACAAATGATAACGGTTCTCAACAACTATGTCAATCCCATTTTTGAAGTAATGTTTATTTCCGGCCCGGCGCTCCATATTCAGGCAGGACGAGCACAGGACGAAGGCGTGAAACGCGCGTGATAATATCCACGCTTTGCATTGCGATGCGGCCGTGCACGCGAAGACTTTCCACCTGCTGCGCCTGCTCGCGGACGCAAGCTTCCATACCGGCCTTGCTTTGACACGGGAGCTTGACGTCGCGCCCGCCGCGATACAGTTGGGGCTGCGCGAGCTCGAAGGCCTGGGGCTGGAACTGATCCGCGCGCGAGGCCGCGGCTATCGGCTGGCCGAACCCTATGACTGCCTCGACGCCGCGGCGGTTCGCGCGCAACTCGGCGCACGCGCGGCGGATTTCCATCTGCAACTGCTGGACACCTGTGTTTCAACCAACACTTTGCTGCTCGAGCGCGCCCGCAACGCTATTCCCTCGGGCAGCGTGCTGGTGTGCGAGCTGCAGAGCGCCGGCCGCGGCCGGCGCGGCAACAGCTGGCAATCCGGTTTGGGCGGCAACCTCACATTTTCCCTGTTGTGGCGCTTCGGCCGCGGCGCCGCCGGCCTCTCCGGCCTGTCGCTGGCGGCAGGCGTGGCCGTGGCGCGTGCGCTTGCGTCCCTGGGTATCGAGGGCGTGCAGCTGAAGTGGCCGAACGACCTGCTGCACGCCGGGCGCAAGCTGGGCGGGATACTGATCGAGCTGCACGGCGATGCGGCGGTGATAGGCATAGGGCTCAACCTGCGCCTGCGCGCCGGCGTGCGCGCCGCCATCGCGCAAGCGGTGACCGACCTGGCTGCGATATCCGCGCAGGTGCCGCAGCGCAACCTGCTGCTCGCCGCGATCCTGATCGAACTCGCGCCGGTGCTGGAGCAGTTTGCGGTGCAGGGCTTTGCGCCGCTGCGCGAGGAGTGGATGGACCGCCATGCCCACCAGGGGAAACCGGTGACGCTTGCTTCGGGTGACGGAAAAACCGTTGCAGGCAGGGCGGCGGGTGTGGCCGAGGACGGGGCTTTGTTGCTGGAAACGGCGCAAGGCCTGGAGCGCTACATCAACGGCGAACTGTCGCTGCGCGCCGGCTGAGACCGGCGGGTTTTCCCTGCACGGTTGCCGCGCCGCCCGGATTCACGGTAGTCTTGCTCGCCGCCCGCATCCCGGTCGGGTGCGCGGCATACGCATGGAGCAGGCATGGGCCTGATCGCCGTCGGTGGATTTCAGCACGAGACCAACACCTTTGCGCCGACCAAGGCCGGCTATGGCGCATTCGAGCTCGGCGCAGGCCGGCCCGGGGTGCAATTCGGCACGGCGATTGCCCCCGCGCTGGCCGGGACCAACATACCGGCCGCGGGCGCGCTCGAAACCCTGCATGCCCTCGGTCACCGCACCGTGGGCCTCGCCTGGGCAGCGGCCGCGCCTTCGGCGCAGGTCACCGAGGACGCCTTTGATCGCATTGCCGGCGAGATCGTGCGGCGACTCGCCGAAGCCGGACCGGTGGACGGCGTATACCTCGACTTGCATGGCGCCATGGTCGCCGAACATTACGACGACGGCGAAGGGGAACTGCTGGCGCGCGTGCGCAAGGTCGTCGGCGCGCGCGTCCCCATCGTGGCGAGCCTGGACCTGCACGCCAACGTCACGCGCGCGATGCTGGCTCTGGCCGACGGGCTGGTGGCCTACCGCACCTATCCGCATGTCGACATGGCCGAGACCGGAGGGCGCGCGGCGCAATTGCTCGATGCCACTTTGAGGCGCGGCCGGCCCATGGCCAAGGCCGGGAAGACGCTGAATTTTCTCACCAGCATTCCGTCGCAATGCTCGTTCATCGAGCCGTGCAAGGGCCTGTATCTGTCCCTCGCGCAGATCGAGCTGCAGCACGGCCTGTGCCTGTCGTTTGCTCCGGGCTTTCCCATGGCCGATTTCGCCGAATGCGGCATGACGGTGTTCGGCTATGGCGCGGACGAGTCCAAGGTGCATGCGGCGGTGGCACGGCTGGCGGGGGAGGTCGCGGCTGCCGAGCGGGATTTCGCGCTGGAGTTGTATTCCCCCGATGACGCCGTCAGGCGCGCGATGCAGCACGGCGAACCGGGGTCGCCGCTGGTACTGGCCGATACCCAGGACAATCCGGGCGCGGGCGGCAACGGCGATACCACCGGCCTGCTCGCGGCGATGATCCGCCTGCGCGCCGAGGACGCGGTGCTGGGCATGCTGATCGACGCGCCCTCGGCCGCGGCCGCGCATGCCGCCGGGCGCGGGAGCGGCGCGCACTTCGCGCTGGGGGAAATCTCCGGGCTGCCCGGCCATGCGCCCCTCGCCGGCGAGTTCACGGTGGAAGCGCTGGGCGATGGCAACTTTACCGGCACCGGGCCCTACTACCGCGGATTTGCGCTCAAGCTGGGCCCGATGGCGCTGCTGCGCAGCCGCGAGGCCCCGGGGGTGCGCGTGGTACTGGCGTCGAAGAAATGCCAGACCGCGGATCAGGAAATGTTCCGTCATCTTGGCGTCGAACCGAAAACGCAGCGCCTGGTCGCATTGAAGAGCTCGGTGCATTTCCGCGCCGATTTCCAGCCTATCGCGAAAGAAGTGCTGGTGGTGCGCGCGCCCGGTCCGGCGCTGGCCGACCCGGCGGATTTTCCCTGGACCCGGCTGCGGCGCGGCATGCGCCTTGGCCCGCTGGGGCCTGCATTCGCCGGGTAGGAGTCCGGTTCAAATTGAGAAGAATGCGCTTTTCTTTCGTGCGGGGTTGACCAAAACCTTGCGCGCTGCGCGCGCCAACCGTGATTTCTGTACGGACGGAAAGCATCCGTACAGAAATCACGGTTATGGGTAAGAACGGGGAGAGCGTTGGGTTTTATTCAAGGTCCTGCTAACTGATATTGCAGCCGCTTTCAGGCCGCAGGGACGTCCGAATTGATCGCCTGATGCTCAAAGCGTCCGATTAGCCGTAGAATTGGGCAAACTTTTTATCGCTCCCAAGATGAACAAGCCCTACGTCCTGCTGGTCGATATCGGCAACACTTTCGTCAAGTGGGGCCGCTACAAAGCGGATTCGAAAGCGTCGGCGCACGCGAGCTGCCTTGGTTCCGGCCATGCATTGCTGGAGGAAATTCCGGCGCTGGCAGTGCAGTTGCGCAAATTCCCGGCGCCGGAGCAAATCGTCATTTCCAATGTCGCCGGCACCCGCGTGCGCGCCACCATGCTGCGCCTGCTGGAAATCTGGCCCCACGCGCCCGCGCCCTACTGGGTGATTCCGCGAGGAGAACAATGCGGGGTAAAAAACGGCTACCGGAACCCGGCGCAGTTGGGCAGCGACCGCTGGGCAGCGCTGATCGGCGCGCGCGCACTGCATCCGGCCCGCCCGGTGCTGGTGGTGTGCTGCGGCACCGCCACCACCATCGATCTGCTCACCGCGCAGGGGAAATTCGCCGGCGGCTGCATCATGCCGGGCGTGGGCACCATGTTGCGCTCCCTGCATGAAAAGACCGCCGCGCTGCCCGACGCCGACGGCGTGTATACCGAATACCCGGTGCAGACCGTCGATGCCATTGTCAGCGGCTGCCAGCACGCACAAGCCGGCGCGGTGGAGCGCATCTACGACTTGTATCGGCGCGATCATCCCGATCTGCTGTGCCTGATCTCGGGCGGTGCCGCCAAGGCGCTGACGCCGCACCTGGTGATCGTGTTCCGCTACCACGACAACCTGGTGCTCGAGGGGCTGCATTGCATCAGCCGGGCGCTCGCGCGCGAGCCGAGCGTAAGCGCGTCCGGCGCGCAGCAGGCCTGAGCCATGCGCCTGCTGTTTTTCATTCTGCTGCTGGCCAATGGGGTGTTCTTCGCCTATGCGTGGTTCGGCGCCGGCGCGCAGGCGAACGGCGACGCCCAGCTTCTCGGCCAGCAGCTCAATCCGGAAAAAATCCGCCTGCTCGCGAGCGACCAGGTCGGCGCGCTCACGCGCAAGCCCGAGCCGCCGAAGGCCGCCGCCGTGCCCGCTGTCTGTCTGGAATGGGGCGCCCTGAGCGGCGCCGACGTCGCGCGCGCCGAGCAGGCGCTGGAGCCGCTCGCACTCGGCGCGAAGCTGACGCCGCGCAAGCAGGAGGATGTCACGGGGTACTGGGTCTATGTCCCGCCGCTCGCCAGCCGGCAGGCGGCGACACAGAAGGCTGGCGAATTCAAGCGCCTGGGGGTGGACGACTATTTCGTGGTGCCGGACGACCCGAAATGGCGCAACGCCATTTCGCTGGGCGTGTTCAAGACCGAGGAGGCGGCAAAGGCCCGACTGGCCGCATTGCGCGCCAAAGGCGTGAGAAGCGCCACAGTCGGCGCGCGCGAGGCGCAACCGGGCAAGACCTATTTCCAGGTGCGCGATGCGAGTCCGGCGGTGGCGGCCAAGCTGAACGAGCTGAAGCAGGGATACGCGGGCACAGAGGTGCACGAGTGCGGCGCCGACGAGAAGAAGGGATAAGCATGTACGTACCCAAGCTGAACCAGATGGAAGACCGCGCGGCGCTGCTCGGCTATATGCGCACCTATTCTTTTGCCGCGCTGGCGAGCGCGGGTCCGGCAGGCCTGATGGCCACGCATCTGCCTTTCGTGGTCGAGGAACACGAGGGGCGCATCACCCTGCTTGCGCACATGGCCAAAGCCAACCCGCAGTGGCGCGATTTCGCCGCGGGCGCCGATGCCATGGCGATATTCATGCAGCCGCACGCCTACGTTTCGCCGCGGCTTTACGAAAGCCGGCAGAACGTGCCCACCTGGAACTACGTCGCGGTGCACGCCTACGGCCGGCCGGTGCTGATCGAGGAGCGCGCGGCCAAGATCGAATTGCAGAAAAAACTCATCCGCCAGGTTGACGCCGCCTACCTCGATCAGATGGACGAACTGCCGCAGAGCTATCTGGACGCCAAGCTCGCGGCCATCGTCTCGTTTTCCCTGGAAGTGACCCGCATCGACGCGCGCTACAAGCTGTCGCAGGACAAGAATCCGGCCGAGCGCGAACGCATCGCGCGCGAGCTCGAGTCGAGTGGGGACAGCGTCGCCGGCGAGACTGCGCAGCTGATGCGCCGGCATAGCTGAGCTCAGGCGCACCGGACCGGGGGGGGCGACCGGCGCCCAGTCGTTGCGCGCTGCGCGCGCCAACCGAGTTTTCTGTACGGATGAAAAGCGCATCCGTACAGAAAACTCGGTTAGGGATAACAGCAACAACGGTTTGGGCGTGTCTTTATACAAGTTCTGTCAACGCCACTCGATGGATCCAGCTTCCGCCCATGTTACAACGGGCCGCCGCGTATCCTGTTCAGGGTCGCGGTGGTCGAGCGCTCGAACTGGAACGGAATGGAATGCACCGCCCCGCCCCGGGCGAGCACGTCCTTGGCGCCGACGATGGCTTCGGGCTTCCAGTCTCCGCCTTTCACCAGCACATCGGGCCGGCAGGCGAGTATCAGAGCGAGCGGCGTATCCTCGTCGAACCAGGTGACCAGGTCCACCGCCTGCAGGGCGGCAAGCACCGCGGCGCGGTCCTCGAGCCGGTTGATCGGACGGTCCTCGCCCTTGCCCAGGCGCCGCGCCGAGGCGTCGCTGTTGGCCGCCACGATCAGGCTGGCGCCCAGGGCGCGCGCCTGCGCGAGATAGGTGACATGGCCGCGATGCAGAATATCGAATACCCCATTGGTGAATACCAGCGGACGGGGCAAAGCCGCGACTCGGGCCGCGAGCTGCGCCGGCTCGCACAGTTTCATTTCGAATTCGGGTCGGTTCTGCATCCAAGTGGTGGGCGGGCGGCGATGCGCCGCAGTCCCGCCCGTCCCCGATCAGGCGCCGGTCATCACTTCGCCGGTGCTTCGATATACTCGAACACGCGCACGACTTTTTGCACGCCGCCCGTGGTGCGCGCGATTTCCACCGCCGCCTCGGCCTCCTTGTGCGTGACCAGTCCCAGCAGGTAGACCACGCTGTTTTCGGTCACGACCTTGACCTGGTTGGCCGAAAAGCTGCCGCCGTTATCGATGAAGCGCGCTTTGACCTTGGAGGTGAGGTAGCTGTCGTTGCCGCGCGCGCTGTAGGTACTCACCCCGGCGACCAGGATTTCGTTGATTACGCCGCGCACATTGGGGATCTCGCGCACGATTTTTTCAATCTGCGCCTTGGTTGCGGCATCGGGCGCCTCGCCGGTGAGCAGCACGTTGCGGTTGTAGCTGGTGACATTGATGTGCACCTTGTCGCCGAAGCGGTCGTTGACGCGGCTCTCCCCGCGCAGGTCTATGTCCTTGTCCTCGGTCTGCGCGCCGATCGAGCGGCGGTCGTCGGCGGCCAGAGCCGCGGCGCCTGCGCCGACCACGGCCATTTCGACGCAACCCTGCAGCTGCGGCGCGAGGCCGAGCACGGCGGCGAGCGCCAAGGTGCGCGCCGGGGAAAACAGTTTTTTCAAATTGGTCATGATTCAGCTCCTAGTAACAAGGTGTCGATGCCGTCGCACAGGCAGTGCAGCGTGAGCAGGTGCACCTCCTGGATGCGCGATGTCGTGTTTGACGGTACGCAGATATGCACGTCCTCGCTGGCCAGAAGGCCGGCGATTTTGCCGCCGCTCTTGCCCGTCAGCGCCACCACCTGCATGTCGCGCTCGTGCGCGGCGTGGATCGCGGCAATGACGTTCTTCGAATCGCCGCTGGTGGAGATCGCGAGCAGCAGGTCGTTCGCCTGACCC
>JAJZUK010000009.1 GCA_021847125.1 Pseudomonadota bacterium
CTGGGCCGGCAACTTGTCTATCATCGAGGACAGCCCGCCCATCTTGCGCATCTGGCTGATCTGCTGCTTGAAATCCTCCAGGTCAAAACCCTTGCCGCGCTTCATCTTGTCGGCGAGTTTTTTCGCCTCGTCGACATCGACGCTCTTCCTCGCCTCCTCCACCAGCGACATCACGTCGCCCATGCCGAGGATGCGTGCGGCCATGCGCTCCGGGTGGAACGCTTCCAGCGCCGCGAGCTTTTCGCCCACGCCGGCGAACTTGATCGGCTTGCCGGTGACCTGGCGCACCGACAGCGCCGCGCCGCCGCGCGCATCGCCATCGAGCTTGGTCAGGATCACACCGGTGAGCGGCAGCGCCTCGCTGAAGGCCTTGGCCACGTTGACCGCGTCCTGCCCCTGCATCGCATCGACCACGAACAGGGTTTCGACCGGGCCGAGGGCGGCGTGCAACTGCGATATTTCCTGCATCATCGCCGCGTCTATCGCAAGACGGCCTGCGGTATCGACGATGAGCACGTCGTTGTAATGCTTCCTGGCGTAATCCAGAGCCGCCAGCCCGATCTCCAGCGGCTGTTGCCCCGGCGCCGACTCGAAGAAATCGACGTTCAACTGGCCCGCGATGGTGCGCAATTGCTCGATCGCAGCCGGGCGGTAGACGTCGCAGCTCGCGAGCAAGGGCTTTTTCTTCTGCTCGGCCAGAAATTTCGCCAGCTTCCCGCTGGTTGTCGTCTTGCCCGAACCCTGCAGGCCGGCCATCAGGATGACTGCGGGCGGGGTGACGGCGAGGTTGAGCGCCGCGTTCTCCCCGCCCATCAGGCGGGCCAGTTCGCGCTGCACCACGCCCACCAGGGCCTGGCCGGGCGTAAGGCTGCCTATCACCTCCTCGCCCAGCGCCTTTTGCCTCACCGCGGCGATGAAATCCTTCACCACCGGCAGGGCGACGTCGGCCTCTAGCAATGCCATGCGCACTTCGCGCAGCGCATCGGCGACGTTGGCTTCGGTCAGCCGCGCCTCGCCGCGCAGGGTCTTGATGACCCGGGACAAGCGGTTGGTCAGGTTATCTAGCATTCTGTAGTGTAAAATTTGGACATGTCCGACATTTTACTCTATGCCGTCACCTCGCTCCTGTACGCGGCGCTGGGGCTGCATTTCTGGCGCACGCGCTGGAGCGGCGGCAAAGCCGGAACTACCGGCATCGCCGCCTGGGAGCGCTCGGCCATACTCGTGCCGTTGTTGCTGCATTCCTACCTGCTCTACGCGGGCCTGTTCGCCGCGGCCGAGCTGCGTTTCGGTTTTTCCCAGGCCCTGTCGGTCACACTCTGGCTGACCGTGCTGATCTACTGGGTCGAGAGCCTGATCTACGACGTCAAAGGCATGCATGCGCTGGTGCTGCCCCTGGCCGCGGTGTGCGCGCTGCTGCCGGCGTTTTTTCCCGGCCCGGGGACGCCGAGCTATACCCAGACCTTCGTATTCAGGATCCATTTGCTGGTCGCCATGCTCGCCTACAGCCTGTTCACCATTGCCGCGCTGCATGCGACGCTGATGACGCTGCTTGAACGGCGGCTGCACACCGGCAAGCTGGCCGGCCCCTCCGGCGAGTCGCTCGCCGGACCCTGGGCTTCGCTGCCGCCGCTGATGACCCTGGAAGCCCTGCTGTTTCGCATCCTCACCCTCGGATTCGTGCTGCTCTCCCTGACGCTGGCCTCCGGCTTCGTGTTTTCCGAGGAGCTGTTCGGCAAGGCGGCGCGGTTCAATCACAAGACCGTGTTCGGCATCATTTCCTGGATCATCTTCGCCGCGCTTCTGGTCGGCCGCTACGGCTGGGGCTGGCGCGGACGCACGGCGTTGCGCTGGACGCTGGCCGGATTCGCGGCGCTGCTGTTCGCCTACGTCGGCAGCATGTTCGTGCTCGAAGTCATACTCGGAAGGGTATAGGTGTCGGCGTGACAGGCACCGGGCGCCGAAAGCGGAACGCCGTGCGCGGAGCGGGGAAGCCACGCTTTGGCTCGCGGCGCCGCGCCCTGCGCTTTGACTTCCGCAGTTCCTAGCGTCTAGCGCCGCCGCTTTCGTATGGACGACATCCCTTTATCCGTACAGTTCGGCGCGCTCCTGATCCTGCTGGTGCTGTCGGCGTTCTTCTCGATTGCCGAGACCAGCATGATGGCGCTCAACCGCTACCGGCTGAAGCACCTGGTCAAACTGGGACATCGCGGCGCGCGACTGGCGCATGCACTGCTCATGCGCACCGACCGGCTGCTCGGCGTGATCCTGCTCGGCAACAATCTGGTCAACGCCGCCGCGGCAACCCTGGTCGGCCTGATGACCATCAGGTTCTTCGGCGAAGACAAGATTGCGCTCGGCCTGGGCACCCTGGTGGTCACCTTCCTCATACTGGTGTTCGCCGAGATCACACCCAAGGTGATCGGCGCCGCATACGCCGAGCGCATCGCCTTCGCGGTGAGCTACGTGCTCACGCCGCTGCTGAAAGTCCTCTACCCGGTGGTGTGGTTCGTCAACCTGTTCGTCTCCTCGCTGCTCACGCTGTTGCGCTTCAAGCCGCCCGCAGGCGGCGAGCCGCAGCGCCTCACCGCCGAGGAACTGCGCTCGCTGGTGCTGGAGGCGGGCCACTACATCCCGAAAAAACACCGCAGCATCCTGGTCAACCTGTTCGACCTCGAGCGCGTCACGGTGGAAGATGTGATGACGCCGCGCGCGCATATCGAAGCGGTCGACCTGGAAGCGCCGCTCGCGCGCATCGCCGAGCAGCTCGCCACCAGCTATCACACGCGGCTGCTGGTGTACCGCAGCGAACTGGGCAACATCGCCGGCATCCTGCACCTGCGGAAAGTGCTGGCGCTGATGCGCGGGGGCGAACTGGACCGCGACAAGCTCGTCGAGCTGCTCACCGAGCCGTATTTCATTCCGGCGAGCACGCCGCTGTTCGCGCAGCTGCAATACTTCCAGGAGAACCGCCAGCGGCTCGCCTTGGTGGTCGACGAGTATGGGGAATTGCAGGGCCTGATGACGCTGGAGGACATCATCGAGGAGATCATCGGCGAGTTCACCACCAACTCCCCCGCGATCGCGAGCATCCGCGCCTGGGACCAGAACGACAGCGCGCTGGTGGAGGGGACGAGCCCCTTGCGCGAACTCAATCGCAAGCTCGGCCTCGCGCTGCCGCTGGACGGGCCCAAGACCTTGAACGGCCTGATCGTGGAACACTTTCAGGATATTCCCGAGGCCGGCGTCAGTCTGAAAATCGCCGGCGTTCCGATGGAAATCGTGCAGACCCAGGACCGCGTGGTTAGGACCGTGCGCCTGTTCAAACCCAAGGCCGAGGCGCACGCGGCAGCGGACCAATCCTGATCCCGGCGTGAGTGCGGCAAAGCGCCCAGCCGCGGACAAAAATTGCAGTCAAAACATTTTTATCTTCAATAGATTAGACGAACAACCTCAGGCTTTACAAAAAACCTTGGGCAGTGCATCATTCATCAATGCCCCGGTAGCATCATTGGCGCCGTCGGGAAGCGTCGGAGGAAAACATGGCCACAGCGGCAGCGGCGAAAGACAAGATCAAGGAATTCACCTTCAATTGGGAGGGGAAGGACAAACAGGGCAAGACTGTCAAGGGCGAGTTGCGCGCGCAGGGCGAGGCGGTGGTCAACGCGACGCTGCGCCGCCAGGGCATACTGGTCACCAAGGTCAAGAAGCAGCGCGCCGGCGGCGGCGGTACCGTCACGGAGAAGGACGTCACGCTGTTCACGCGCCAGCTCGCCACGATGATGAAAGCGGGCGTGCCCTTGCTTCAGTCTTTCGACATCGTCGGCAAGGGCCACAGCAACCCGGCGGTTGCGCGGCTGCTGATGGCGATCAAGACCGACGTCGAGACCGGCTCCAGCCTGACCCAGGCGTTCCGCAAGTTTCCCCTGTATTTCGACCCCTTGTTCTGCAACCTGGTGGGCGCCGGCGAGCAGGCCGGTATTCTGGAATCGCTGCTCGACCGGCTGGCGACCTACAAGGAGAAGACCCAGGCGATCAAATCCAAGATCAAGTCCGCCCTGTTCTATCCCGTCGCCATTATCGCGGTCGCCTTCATCATCACCGCGGTGATCATGATTTTCGTGATCCCCGCGTTCAAGCAGGTGTTCACCAGCTTCGGCGCCGACCTGCCGACGCCGACCCTGATAGTGATGGCGATATCGGACAACTTCGTGAAGTACTGGTACATCATCTTCCCGCTCCTTTTCGGCAGCATCTACGGTTTCATGTATTCGTGGAAGCGGTCGCTCGCGGTGCAGATCTTCATGGACAAGCTGCTGCTCAAAGCGCCGGTATTCGGCCACCTGATACGCATTTCGACCATCGCACGCTGGACGCGCACCCTCTCGACCATGTTTGCGGCCGGCGTGCCGCTGGTGGAGGCGCTGGACTCGGTAGGCGGGGCATCGGGAAACTATGTGTATTTGGTCGCGACTAAGCAGATCCAGCAGGCGGTCAGCACCGGCTCCAGCCTCACGGTGGCCATGACGGACACGGCGGTATTCCCGAGCATGGTGATCCAGATGGTGCAGATCGGCGAAGAATCCGGCGCGCTGGACGGCATGCTGTCCAAGGTCGCGGATTTTTTCGAGGCCGAAGTGGACGACGCCGTGGAGGCGCTCTCTAGCCTGATGGAACCGATCATCATGGTCGTGCTCGGTACGCTGATCGGCGGCATGGTGATCGCGATGTACCTGCCGATCTTCAAACTCGGTGCTGCGGTCTAGGGCGGAAGGCGGAGCGGCGGCGCGGCGGGCGGCGCGGTTGCCGGTTCACCTGCCTTTTTCCTCCACCCCTCCTCCTCCAAATGGCATAGCGCTACCTTGACGTCCCTAGCCCATCCCGCCGTGTTTCCGTGGTTTTGCCTCGCCATCGGCCTGTGCGTGGGCTCATTCCTGAACGTGGTGATCTATCGCCTGCCCAAGATCATGCAGCGCGATTGGGAACTCCAGTGCGCCGAGCTGCGCGGCGAAAAGCCGCCGGAACAGGAAGTCTTCAATCTGGCGCGGCCGCGCTCGCGCTGCCCCGCCTGCGCGCACCCGATCACGGCGCTGCAGAACATCCCGATTGCGAGCTATCTCGCACTGGGCGGGAAATGCGCGGCTTGCGGCACGCGTATCAGCCCGCGCTATCCGCTGATCGAGGCCTTGAGCGGAGTCGCCGCCGCCTACGCGGCGTGGCATTTCGGCTTTGGCCTTGCCGCATTCGCGGCGATGTCCTTTCTGTGGTGCATGATCGCCCTGTCTTTCATCGATTTCGATACGCAGCTGCTGCCGGACTCGATCACCCTGCCGCTGGTCTGGGCCGGTCTGTTGCTCGGCCTGGGCGGCAGCTTCGTCGATCTTCACTCCGCGGTGATCGGCGCGGCGGCCGGCTATCTCTCGCTGTGGAGCGTGTACTGGGGATTTCGCCTTCTCACCGGAAAGGAAGGCATGGGCTTCGGCGACTTCAAGCTGCTGGCCGCAATCGGCGCCTGGCTGGGCTGGCAGATGCTGCCGCTGGTAGTGCTCGCCTCGTCTTTCGTCGGCGCCATCGTCGGCGTCTCGCTCATGCTGTTCGCCAGGCACGGGCGCAACGTCCCGATTCCTTTCGGCCCCTATCTCGCCATAGCCGGCGCAGTCGCGCTGTTCTGGGGCAAACCGCTGACCGACGCCTACCTGAAGATGCTCTGACGATGAGGCATGCCCCCTCATTTTGAAATCAACGCAGAGAGCGGCACGAAGGGACCGATGCCCTATATCGTAGGCCTGACGGGCGGCATAGGCAGCGGCAAGAGCGCCGCGGCGCAGGCGTTCGCGGACCTGGGGGCAGCGGTAGTGGACACCGACGCCATCGCGCACGAACTCACCGCCCCCGGCGGGGCGGCGATTGCGCCGATCCGCGCCGCCTTCGGCGCGGACTACATCACCGCCGAAGGCGCGCTGGCACGGGCGCGGATGCGCGAGCTCGTGTTCGCCGACGCCGCGAGCAAGCGCGCGCTTGAGGCCATCCTGCACCCACTGATACGCGAGCGCTCGAACGCACGGGTCCTGGCCGCGCGCAGTCCCTATGTGATCCTGATGGTGCCCCTGCTCGTCGAGTCAGGAGACTATCGCCGGCGCTGCCAGCGCATCCTGGTCGTGGACTGCCCGGAAGAGTTGCAGGTCGAGCGCGTCATGGCGCGCAGCGGGCTGGCCGCGGAGCAGGTGCGCGCCATCATGGCGACCCAGGCCACGCGCGCAGCCCGCCTCGCGGCCGCGGACGATGTCATCGATAACAGCGGGGATCAGGCGCAGCTGCGACGCGAGGCAGCAGCGCTGCACCGGCGCTACTTGGAGTTGGCCGCCGCCGGCGGATGAAGTTGTAAATTACTGACGAATCGGTCAAAATCCCCAAACTTTCACCGTGGGCGGCTGGCGCGATAGTGATCACTTACGAATATCCATTCAACGAGCGGATCCGCACGCTGTTGCGCCTGGAAGATCTATTCGACCGCGCACGCTTCTTCCTTGCCCGCCAGGATGCGCTGGATCATCACGCGGCGCTGCTCACGCTGTTCGAGATACTCGAAGTCGCCGGCCGCGCCGACCTGAAATCCGATCTGCTGCAGGAACTGGAACGGCAAAAACAGGTGCTGCTGTCCTTCCGCAACAATCCGGAAATCGCCGAAGACGTGCTGGATCAGGTCATCGCCGAAATCGAGCAGGCGAGTTCGGCGCTGTTCAATATGACCGGCAAGATCGGCCAGTACCTGCGCGAAAACGAATGGCTGATGTCGATCAAGCAGCGCACCGGGATTCCCGGCGGCGTCTGCGAATTCGACCTGCCGTCGTACCACTACTGGTTGCATCGCGATTCCGGCTCGCGCGCCTTCGACCTGCACGGCTGGATTAATCCGCTGTATCCGCTGCGCGACGCCACGGCCATCGTGCTGCGGCTGCTGCGCGAGAGCGGCAAACCGACCAAGGTCGTCGCCCAGCAGGGGCTGTACCAGCAGATGCTGGGCGGCAGAGTGGTGCAGATGGTCGGCATCCGCCTGCCTCAGGATGCGGAATTCATTCCGGAGATCAGCGCCAACAAATACGCGCTGAACATCCGTTTCGCGGTATTCGGCGACGATGTGCGCCCGCACACCAGCACCTCGAACGTCGATTTCGAGCTTACCCTGTGCAACCTGTGACCCAGACTGGCCGCACAGTCAGTTGCCCGCGTTGCGCGGCGCCGGTGCGCTGGGGCGCGGAATCGCCGTTCCGCCCGTTCTGCTCGGAGCGCTGCAAGATGATAGACCTCGGTGCCTGGGCAAACGAGGAATATCGCGTCGCGGTCAAGGGCAACGACGAGGATCCGGACGCGAGGTCCGACGGGTCGGAACCCGACGCACCTTGAGCGCAAAGGTCTACGCTTCCATTCCTTAGGCTGGCGGGCCCTGCCAGCTTCCGCGCACCATGGCGATGCCGTGGGCGCCGTGGCGCCAGGCGGTTTCCAGGTCAATCGGCTTCATCCCGCCGAGCGCAAACACGGGCAGGCTGGCTCCGCGCGCCAAAGCGGCAAAGCCTTCCCAGCCGAGCGGCTTCGCGTCGGGGTGTGTGGGTGTCGCCTGCGCCGGACCGAGCACTGCAAAATCGATCCCCAGCCGGATCGCGCGCGCAAGTTCCGCCGCGTCGTGACAGGAGGCGGCGCACCAATCCAGCGACGGCCGCTGCTGCAGCTGCGCCAGTTGCGCCGCGGCAAGATGCACGCCGCCCGCGCCCAGTCGCCGGGCGAGTTCGGCATCGGAGTTGAGCATAACCAGCGCCCGGTGCGGCCTCGCCCTGGCGATCACCGCGCTGGCGAAGCGTTCCAGCGCGGCCGCCGGCATGCTTTTTTCGCGCACCTGGATCAGTCTCAGCCCCTGCGCCAGTCGCTGCTCGAGCAGTCGCAACTGGGTTTCCTCCCCGATTTCACCCGCGCGCGTGATGGCGTACTCGAACGGAAGCTGCAGCGCGCGCAGCACCGGCGCATTGGCCGGCAGCAGAGGGGCAACGGCCAGCGCCGAGACGTGCTGCCAGGCGAGCTGCTGCGCTTCCTTGCCATGGGGTTCGCCGCGCCAGGCGCGCACGCGGAAGAAATTCAGCCTCACCTTCGCATGCGGATAAGTGTAGGTCTGCACGATCCAGGGATACGCACGCTCGATTTCGATGCCGAGCTCTTCATGCAGTTCGCGCGCCAGCGCCGCAGACAGCGGCTCTCCCGGCTCGACCTTGCCGCCGGGAAATTCCCAGTAGCCGGCGTATACCTTGCCCGCCGGGCGTTGCGCCAGCAGGAAACTTCCGTCCGGCCGTTCGATCACCGCGGCGACGACTTCGACCGGAGGGGCAATTAAAGACTTCGAGGCCATTTCAGAATTGTCGAAATGGCCTGATGCTAGGGAATATGAGGGGAGGGATACCCTCAGATCGAATTAAGCGCGTATTCAACCGCGCTTGGTGCGCGGCGCGGCGGCGGTGCGCAGGCGACCCGAGACATCGCGCGCGAACTGCCAGGCGACGCGACCGGAGCGCGATCCGCGCGACAGCGCCCACTGCAGCGCTTCTTCATGCGTGGCCGCGATGTCCCGCGGCGAGCAACCCAGTTCGGCCAGCCAGTGGCTGACGATGCCGAGGTAATCATCCTGGTCAAAGGGATAGAACGACACCCAAAGGCCGAAGCGCTCCGACAGGGAAATCTTCTCCTCCGAGGTCTCGCCCGGATGGATTTCTTCGCCCACATGCTTGTACTCGAGGTTTTCCTGCATGTACTCGGGCATCAGGTGACGCCGGTTGGAAGTGGCGTAGATCAGCACATTCTCGGAAGTTGCCGAGATCGAGCCGTCGAGCACGACTTTCAGCGCCTTGTACCCGGCTTCCGCGGCCTCGAACGACAGGTCATCGCAGAATATGATGAAACGCTCGCTGCGCGCCGAGATCAGATCGACGATGTCGGGCAGGTCGATCAGGTCGTGCTTGTCCACTTCGATCAGGCGCAGGCCCTGGCGGTGGAACTTGTTGAGCACCGCCTTCACCAGCGAAGACTTGCCGGTGCCGCGCGCGCCGGTCAGAAGGACGTTGTTCGCCGGAAGGCTGTTGACGAACTGGCGCGTGTTCTGCTCGATCAGGTGCTTCTGTCGGTCGACGCCGGAGAGATCGGACAGGCGGATCTTGTGCGGATGCGCGACCGGCTGCAAATGGCCCAGCCCGCCCGCCTTGCGCCAGCGGAAGGCGATGCTCGCGTTCCAGTCCACCGGCGGCTGCACCGCAGGCAACAGCACTTCCAGCCGCGCGACCAGCGCTTCGGCCCGTTGCAGAAATTTGGACAGTTCGGTCATGAGGAGTAAGCGTTAACTGCGGTAGTCCGCATTGATGGAAACGTAGTCATGCGACAGATCGCAGGTCCACACCGTGGTCCGGGCCGAGCCGCGGCCGAGTTCCACGCGCACCGCGATTTCGCTCTGCTGCATCACGCGCTGGGCGTCTTCTTCGCGGTAGTCCGGGTCCAGACTGCCGCCGCTGGCCACCCGTACGTCGCCCAGGTGCAGGCGCACGCGGCCGACGTCTAGGTCGGCGATGCCGGCATAGCCGATGGCGCACAGCAGCCGACCCAGGTTGGGATCGGAGGCAAAGAACGCGGTCTTGACCAGCGGCGAATGCGCGATGGCGTACGCCACCTGGCTGCATTCCTGTTCGCTCTTGCCGCCCTCCACCTGCACCGTGATGAACTTGGTCGCGCCTTCGCCGTCGCGGATGATCGCCTGGGCCAGCCATACCGCGACTTCGGTCACCACCGCGGCGAGGTCCGCATAATGCGGGTGGCGCTCGTCGGTGATGATCGGCGTCCCCGCGGCGCCGGTCGCGATCGCGATGAAGGAATCGTTGGTCGAGGTATCGCCGTCCACGGTGATGCGGTTGAACGAGAGCGCCGCGGCCTGCGCCAGCATGCTTTGCAGCGCCGCCCGGCTCACCGCCGCGTCGGTTGCGACATAGCCGAGCATGGTCGCCATGTCCGGGTGGATCATTCCGGCGCCTTTCGCCATTCCCGTCACGGTAACCGGCTTGCCGCCGAGGCTGAGCCGGCGCGAGCAGGCCTTGGGCACCGTGTCGGTGGTCATGATCGCCTCGGCCGCGCGCGCCCAGTTGTCCTCGCGACAGTCGGCGAGGGCGCGCGGCAGCGCCGCGACGATGCGCTCCGCCGGCAGGGGCTCCATGATCACGCCGGTGGAAAACGGCAGGATTTGGGTGCTGTCGCAAGCCAGCGCCGCCGCCAGTTCGGAACAGGTCAGCCTTGCGCGCGCCAGGCCGTCGTCGCCGGTGCCGGCGTTCGCGTTGCCGGTGTTCACCAGCAGCGCACGCACCGGCCGTGCCAGCGCCAGATGTTCCCTGCACACGATCACGGGCGCAGCGCAGAAGCGATTCTGCGTGAACACGCCGGCGACGCTGGCGCCTTCGGCAAGGCGCATGACCAGCAGATCCTTGCGCTTGGCCTTGCGCACGCCGGCCTCGGCGACGCCCAGCGCCACGCCTTTCACCGACAGCAGGTCTTCGGGTTTGGGCGGGGACAGATTCACCGCCATGGCGGCCTCCTGCTCAAGTCAGTTTTCCGTGGCATTGCTTGTATTTCTTGCCCGAACCGCAGGGGCAGGGATCGTTGCGGCCTATCTTGCCCATTTCGCGCACGAACGGCCGGTCCTTGGCCTTCTGCGCCGCCTCTGCCGCATCGGCCGCCAAGGCCTCGTCATAGCCGGCGTGCTGGTACTTGACGTTTTCAACCGCCGCCACCGGCTCCGCCGCCGCTTCGGCCAGCTCGGTCTCCGAATTCACCTGCACCGCGGTCAGCGTCTTGGTGACTTCCAGTTTTACGCTTTCCAGCATGCTGGCGAACAGTTCGAACGCCTCGCGCTTGTACTCCTGCTTCGGGTTCTTCTGCGCATACCCGCGCAGATGTATGCCCTGGCGCAGGTGATCGAGCGCGGCCAGATGCTCGCGCCAATGCTGGTCCAGGTTGTTGAGCA
>JAJZUK010000010.1 GCA_021847125.1 Pseudomonadota bacterium
CGCGAAAATGTATCCTCGAGGACCTCCAGGCGCAGCGGCTGCTGGTGTCGGAAAAACCGTACAAGCTGCGCGTGCCGCGCTCGGGCCGTACCGGCGTGATCGTGGAACCCATGCTGACCGACCAGTGGTTCGTCAAGATGGAGGGCCTGGCGCAGCGCGGCCTGCAGGCGGTGGCCGAGGGCGAGGTCAAGTTCTACCCCGAGCACTGGAGCACGACCTACAACCACTGGCTGGAAAACATCCAGGACTGGTGCATCTCGCGCCAACTCTGGTGGGGCCACCAGATTCCGTGCTGGTATGACGGCGCGGGCAACGCCTATGTCGCACGCAGCGAAGACGAGGCCAGGACGCAGGCCGCGGCCAAGGGCCATACCGGCGCACTCAGGCGCGACGAGGACGTGCTCGACACCTGGTTCTCCTCGGCGCTGGTGCCGTTCACCTCGCTCGGCTGGCCGGAGAAAACGCCCGACCTCGACGCCTTCCTGCCGTCCTCCGTGCTGGTCACCGGCTTCGACATCATTTTCTTCTGGGTCGCGCGCATGGTCATGATGACCCTGCACTTCACCGGCAAGGTTCCGTTCCGCCATGTCTACATCAACGCCCTGGTGCGCGACGCCGAGGGCCAGAAAATGTCGAAGTCCAAGGGCAATACCCTGGACCCGCTGGATCTGATCGACGGCGTGAGCTTCGATACCCTGCTCGCAAAATCGACGCAGGGCCTGATGCTCGCAAGCCACAAGCAGAAGGTCGAGAAATACGTGCGCAAGAATTATGCGAACGGCATCCCCGCGTTCGGCGCCGACGCGCTGCGCTTCACTTTCGCCTCGCTCGCGAGCTTTGCGCGCACGCTCAACTTCGACCTCGGCCGCTGCGAGGGCTACCGCAATTTCTGCAACAAGCTGTGGAACGCGACGCGCTTCGTGCTCATGAATACCGAAGGCAAGGACTGCGGCGCGGACGAGTCGCTGCCGCTCGCGCCCTCGGTCATGGACCGCTGGATCGTGAGCCGGCTGCAGCGCGCGGAAGCCGAGGTGTGCGCGGGCTTCGACAGCTATCGCTTCGACCTCGCCGCGCGCGCGCTGTACGAATTCGTCTGGGACGAGTACTGCGACTGGTATCTCGAGCTGGCCAAGGTGCAGCTGAGCCAAGGTGAAATGCGTGGCAACGTAGCCGAGCGGCGCGCCACGCGGCGCACGCTGGTGCGCGTGCTCGAGGCGGTGCTGCGGCTCGCGCATCCGGTCATCCCGTTCATCACCGAAGAGCTGTGGCAAAGAGTCGCCCCGCTTGCGGGACGCAGCGGCGCAAGCATCCTGCTCGCGCCCTATCCGCAATCGAAAATCGAGCGCATCGACGCCGCGGCCGAAGCCGAGGTCGCCGTATTGAAGGAGCTGGTCGGCGCCTGCCGCAACCTGCGCGGCGAAATGAACATCTCCCCGGCGCAGCGCATTCCCCTGCTCGCCAGCGGCGACCAGGCCAGGCTGGAGGCGCTCTCGCCGTATATCAAGATATTGGCGCGGCTGTCCGAGGTCGGCGTCGTCGACGCCCTGCCTGCGGCCGACGCTCCGGTCGCGGTGGTCGGCGACTGTCGGCTGATGCTCAAGATCGAAATCGACAAGGCGGCAGAACGCGAGCGCCTGCAAAAGGAAATCGCGCGGCTGGAGGGGGAGATCGCCAAGGCAAAGGGCAAGCTCGCCAACGCCGGATTCGTCGCCCGCGCCCCGGCGCAGGTGGTGGCGCAGGAGCAGGAACGCCTGGCCGCCTTCGGCACCACGCTGGAAAACCTGAAACCGCAACTCGCGAAGCTCGGCTGAGACGCCCGCGCGCGGCGCGCGCTGCGGTTCAGCGCGCGTCTTCCTTGCCGCCCACGGTCAAGGCCAGCGCCGTGCGTATGGCCTCCGGCGCCTTCATGATGTTCATGAAGCTGTTCGCGCCCATCATGGAAAGATCGGGGAAGGAAATGGCGATGCGGAAGCGCGCGTACTGGGCATAGACCTTGTTGCCCGAGACCAGGATGTCGTAGGGCAAATGCGCGGTGGACTTCACATCCTTGAAGTCGATCTCGCTCATGATGTACTTGTCGTCCATGTACTTGTTGTCGCCTTCGCCCTTCATCGCCACTCCGAACAGCGTCTCCTTCTTGCCGGCGAGGTCGACGCGATAGACCTTGGTTACGCCCTGTTTGCCTGCAGCCAGCCCCGCCTCGACCGCTTTCAGCGCTTCCTCGTAGCTGGCGTAGGTCGCGAGCGTGTTCGGCTCGTTGAAATACTCCATGCCGAAGGCGTAGTGATACTTGCGCAGCTTGGCCGGAGTGAGGCCGTCGGCGCCGAAATCCTCCACCTTGCCCAGAGCGGCTTGCAGCTTCGCCGCAGTATCCTTGAGATCGCCCGCCATGCGGTAGGCGTTGGCGACATAGACCGGGTTGGTGTAGGACACCTGGACCTGGTCCTTGACCTTGGTCAGCGCGACGCGCATCACAGCGCCGAAACCACCCAATTCGGTCTTGGCCGCGGTGCTGCGCAGTTCGTCGTTGGTGACGCCGATCACGGTGGCGCCGGCATAAGGCGAGTAGCTGCCAGCCACGGTAAAACCGGCTGCCGTGAGCGCCGCTTTGGTGGTTTCCACTTTCTGCGCCAGGTCGCCCGGCCCCCTGGAAGCCAGGACAAACGGTTTCAGGACAGCGTCCTGGGCAAGGGCAAGCGTGGCGCACAGCGCCAGAGCAACTGCGCCCAGGGTTCTACGAATGACGGACATGTTTCTCCTCCCGGTTGAGTCTGTGATTTTTCTGATTTCGAAAAAAAAGGCTGAAGGCGACGTCGCCCTCAGCCTTCGTTCGGTCGCGGTCTTCCCGGCCGACGGCGCTTACTTCAGCTTCATGCTGTAAGCGATGCCGAGGGAGTTCTGGTACATCGTGAGCGTTTCTGTGCCGCCAACGCCAAGCAGTGACGTCACCGATGGGCCCGTCACCGAGTTCTTAAAGGCGTGCATGTAGGAGACGGTCAGTTCGTCCTTGTTGGCCAGCGTCCAAGTGGTGCCCAGCGTCAAATGCTGTTCCACCACGCCGGGAGCGATAATGTTGAAAGTCACGTCGTTCAAGCTATCGCCACGCACCGGCGACTTCCCATAGTTGTAACCGGCGCGCAGGATCAGGTCCTTGTTGTACTCGTATTCCACGCCCAGCTTGAAAACTGTCTGGTCGCGCCAGGCGAAGCCGGAACCGTTCGACTCACCCAGGCGGTTGGGGGTCACGGGGAAACCAGTCGTCGCCATGCTGGCAAGGCTGTTGGAAACGCCATTGGCAACCGACCGGATCTTGCTGTAGTTGATCTGCTGGATATCGAATGCTAGGGTCGTTTTGGGCGTGGCCTTCACCGCAATGCCGACGTTGTAGTTCTCCGGAATGTCGAAGCCGCCCGCTTCGGCGAACAGGCCTTTGTACTTATCGAACGCGCTCATACGCATTTTGCTCGAATAAGCGGCCCCCAAGCTCACGGTGTCGGAGACCTTGCCGAACCAGCCGATACGCACACCCCAGCCGGTCGAACTATCGTAGCCATTGTTGGTCACGTTGCCCTGGCTGCTGGTAAAAGTTCCCGCTGGCGCTGGGCCGGGACCGTCCATGTCGAGAGTCTCACCAAAAGCTTGTAGCCCATCGACCTTGAAACGCTGGTAGCCGAACAGGGGCGAAATGCCAAAAGAGTGGTTGGCATTTACTTTATAAGCGAACGTCGGTGCGATGATCAATTGCGTAAGATCCACGCCCAGCTTGCCGCAGCCGAAAAGCATATTTGACGGCGCACCGGCACAAGACGGCGCAAAAGCACGCGCGCCGGCCCCGCCAGCCAAGGTGCCATTCAAATCGGTGTTCATGCCACCGTTGCCATACACAGTCACGCCAGCCGACATGTTCCAGCCCAGCATCTTGTTGTAGCCGAACTCAGGAATGAGGAAGTAGTTGCTGTCGCTGTCGACGCGGCCGTCGTACTGTCCAGTGGGGGAGAACGGACCGTTACTCCCCTGCCGCGAAGCCGACCGCCTCGGGCTGAACAGATCTACGCCAATATCCATGCGGTTGCCTGCCCATACCATGGTCGCCGGGTTGTTTGCGCCACCGAAGGTGTCGCCGGTCACCGCCGTCGAGGCGCCACCCATGCCCTTGGCCTTCATGCCATAGCCGTGGGCAAAATACCCGTCCGTTGCCAGCGCAACGGATGGGATTGCAAACACGGCCAACAGCGCCGATGCCAGTATTGTGCGTTTCATTTGATTCCCCTTTCTTTCTAGTCGTAGTGAGCGTGGCCCTGGATGCCGTGCGGGGCGTATTGCCTGCCCGGCAGAGTCAAGCAGAGTCTTCTTATACAAACAGTGTTACGTCGGACTCCCGCGCCATCGGCAGGAAGTGAGCGGCGCCGCAGTATTCCTTCACCTCGGGAATGAAATCCTCCCGGGTGAAGCCGAACAGGTCGACCGTCATCTGGCAACCGAGCATTTCCACGCCGGCCTCCAGGCACAACGAGCGCAATTCGGAAATGTCGGCCACACCCCTGTTGCTCATCGTTTGCCGCATCAGGGTGCTCGCGAACGCCTCGAATCCGGGTACGCCGGCCTGGATCAGGTTGGGGATGTTCCAGTTGATGCCCTTGAACCAGTCCGGGCCGAAGGGCATTTTCATCGGCATGCCCGGATTGCCGAGCGGGCTGATCTTGAGATCCGAGATGTCCTTCTTCAGCAGCTGCAGGCCGTAGAACGTAAAGAATATCGACACGTTCCATCCCAGCGCCGCCGCGGTCGAAGCCAGGATGAAGGGGGGATAGGCCCAGTCCAGCGTGCCCTTGGTGGCGATAATGGTCATCGAAGGCGTCTTGTTCGCCTTCATTTCCGCCAGTTTTTCTTCGATTTTCTGCGGCAGAATTTCGTCCAGGCGTTGCCGGACGATTTGCTCTATCAGAGCGACATCAGGTGTAGCACCCATTTTCCCCTCCAGTGTCGGTCCCCGTCGGCGACGCGCCGCAGCGGACTCTTGTTCGATTGGCGGCAATCATGCCCGAATATTCCGACCCAGCTCCACCGGAATTATCTTATTGCGCAATAGCTTTGCTTGATCCCCCCGGCTACGCGCGCCGCAACGCTCGCGCCCAGCATAGCAGTTCCGCGGCCGGGCGCAAGCGCCGCGCCGCGAGCCCTGCTTACGCGCGGCAGCGCCGCTTACTTCCGCTTCAGGAAGAACGTGAACTCGTTGCTGGCCTCGGTCTGCTGCAGCAGCTCGTTGCCGGTCTGCTTGCAAAACGCCGCAAAATCCTTGACCGAACCGACATCGGTCGAAACGATGCGCAGCACCTGGCCGCTTTGCATCTCGGTCAGCGCTTTTTTCGCGCGCAATATCGGCAGCGGGCAGTTCAAGCCGCGCGCATCCAGGTCTTTGTCGAAATTCATGATCCTTGGCTCCTTGTGATTGGTTGATCTATCGCACATTGCTATTGTAACCAAGCCGGGTGCCGCTGACACGCCTGCGGCGAAGCGCCGGCTTCGCCGCAGCTGCGCGCCTTACCGGCCGTGGTAGTATTTCTTCATTTAATGTCCGTAACCGAGCTGGTTACGGGTCTGAATCAGGGGAGCACGCGCGGGGCACCCCCGTATTCTCGCTGACTTTTAGGAAACAGCGCCGGTGAGCCGTGCTGCCGGCGCAAGCGGAGCCTTTATGAACGAGCCGGGCATGCGCCCGTTGCAAACCCGCGCGCTTGCGCGTGAAACCGACCTGCAGGCCTTGCGTGCGCTGTCGGAACTCACCGCCGTGCTCGCCGAAGAGCATGACCCGGAAAAGCTGCTCGAGCGCTCGCTCGGCACCATGATACGGCTCGCCGGGGCACAGGCCGGCGTGGTGCGCGTGGTGACCAGCGATGGCGCGCACCTGCGCCTGGTAGCCTCGCAGGCGCTGGCGCCGGAGGTGGTCGAGCAGGAGCAATTGGTGCCGCTGGACTGTGGCGTCTGCGGCGCTGCCGTGAGCGATGACGCCGTGCGCCAGACGTTTGAATTGCGGCATTGCGCCACGCGCACCGGTTCGGACTATTTTCAGCGCCTTGGCACCGCGGTCGTGATCCCGCTGCGGCACATGGGCAAGGTGCTCGGCGCCTACACCCTGTTCTTCGATCAAAAGCACGAGACGCCGGAAGAACTGGGGCTGCTCTATCGCTCCATCAGCGAGCATCTGGGCATGGCGCTGGAAAACACGCGCCTGCTGCGCGAGAACATGCGCATGACGCTCATGAACGAGCGCCAGCTGATCGCCAACGAGGTGCACGATTCGCTGGCGCAGACCATGGCCTATATGAAAATACGGCTCGCCATGATGCAGGAGGCGCTGGAGGCGAGCGAACAGCCGCGTGCGCTCAAGCATGCGGGCGAGGTGCAGCAGGCGCTGGACGGCGCATATGGCGACCTGCGCGAACTGCTGTCGCAGTTCCGCAACCGCATGGATCCGCTCGGCCTGGTGCATGCGCTGCAGGAACTGCAGACGAAGTATTACGACCGCACCGGCATCGTGCTCGCGTTCGACAACCGCACCACCGACCTCGGCTTGAGCGTGGAGGAGGAAAGCCAGGTATTTCACATCGTGCAGGAGGCGCTCGCCAACGTGGCGCGCCACTCCGGCGCCAAGCATGCGCGCCTGACGATGGAGCTCGCCGGCGGCGAGTACCGCTTCGCCGTCGAGGACGACGGCCTCGGGTTTTTCGCGTTCGGCCAGCGCCTGGGCGGCGCCGAACACCACCCGCACCTGCGCCATCACCTCGGCGTCAACATCATGCGCGAGCGCGCGCAGCGCCTGAACGGGACAATCGAGATCGTCAATCTGCCGCAGGGGGGGGCGCGCGTCACCCTGGTGTTCCCGGCGCAACGAGGCGATGCTGCATGAAGACCGTACGCGTCATGCTGGTCGATGACCATACCCTATTCCGCCGCGGTCTGGCCGAACTGCTGCATGAGCGTAACGGCATCGAGGTGGTGGCGGCCACTGCCGGCGCCACCGAGGCCGCACGCCTGATGCAGGAGAAAAAACCGGATGTGCTGCTGCTCGACCTGAACCTGCCCCCGCACGGCGGGCTCGCGCTGCTGCGCACGCTGCAGGATTACGGCTGGAGCGGCCCGACGCTGATCCTGACGGTGTCCGATTCGGAAGACGACCTGGCCAATGCGCTGCACGCCGGGGCGCGCGGCTACCTGCTGAAGGACATGGAGCCCGAGGATGTCACCGATGCGATCCTGCGCGCGGTGCGCGGCGAGACCGTGGTTGCGCCGGCCATGACCATGAAACTGGTGGACCTGTTGCAGCCGGGGCGGCAGAGCAAGACGCGCGAGAACCTGCTGGCGCAGCTGACCGAGCGCGAGCGCGAGATCCTCGCTCATCTGGCCCAGGGCATGTCGAACAAGGCGATCGCGCGCGCGCTCGACATCAGCTACGACACGGTCAAACTGCACGTGCGCCACATCCTGTCCAAGCTGAATTTCACTTCGCGCGTCGAGGCGGCGGTATTCGCGGTCGAACAGCGCAGCGGGCCGCAGGCTTCTTCCGAGCCGCGCAAACCCTGATCCGAGCTAGCGACCGGCGGACAATGCGCGTTCGGCGCCCTCGCCCGCGCTCGCTTCTGCCGCGGATGCCTCGTACCACGCAAGTTGCGCGTGCAGCCGCACCACCTCGCCGACGATGATCAGCGTAGGCGGTGCCAGCCGCGCGTCCCGAGCCAGTTGCGGCAGCGTCGCAAGCGTGCCCACCACCGTACGCTGGCTGCTCGACGTGCCGTGCTGCACGATCGCCGCCGGCGTTGCGGCCGGCAAGCCGTGCGCGGCGAGTTCGCGGCATAAAATCGGCAGGCCCACCAGCCCCATATAGACGACCAGGGTGCGTCCGGGACGCGCCAGCGAGTCCCAGTCCAGGTCGACGCTGCCGTCCTTGAGGTGACCGGCCACGAACAGGCAGGAATTGGCGTAATCGCGGTGGGTGAGCGGGATGCCGGCGTAGGCGGCGACGCCGCAGGCCGCGGTGATCCCGGGCACCACCTCGAAGGCGATGCCGGCCGCGGCCAGCGCCTCGACCTCTTCGCCGCCGCGGCCGAATATGAACGGATCGCCGCCTTTCAAGCGCAGCACGCGCTTGCCCGCACGCGCGAGGCGCACCAGCAGCTGATTCAATTCGGGCTGACTCAATGTATGGTTGCCGCGCTCTTTGCCGGCATAGATGCGCTCGGCCGCGCGCGCGCCGAGTTCGAGTATCGGCGCCGACACCAGATGATCGTAGACGATGACTTCGGCTTCGGCGAGGAGCTTGGCCGCCCGCAGCGTCAGCAGTTCCGGATCGCCGGGACCCGCGCCGACCAGATAGACCATGCCCGGTCGCATGGCGCGGGCGGTGGAAGAATCGAATGTCACATTCACCTCAATGTACTGTGCTCAACGGCGGCGCCGCCGCAGTATGTGCCGCAGCGCGGCGGCGCACGAATTCGACGAAGCGCTCGGCCCAGTCGCAGCTGCCGGCGCTGCGCAAATGCGCGTAGTTGGCGAGAAGATTGTAGACCATGATGCCGTCGGATTTTCCGTCGGCACCGTGGCCGCGCGCCATGCGGTAGGCATAACGCGTGTCCGCCGGCAGGCTGTCGATGCTCGAGTAATGAAACTCGTGCGCTGCGACCTCGCGCCGCTCTTCGCCCCGATCCAACCAGGGGTGGTCCTCGGTCGGGACGAGCTTGACGTAACCGCGGCCGACCGGCCTGTCGTGCATGACGACGTCGCCTGCGATTGCGCCCACCATACGGCGCGTGTCGCCGCGCCAGGAAAGCGAGCGCGCGAGGTACATGAGCCCGCCGCATTCGGCGTAGGCGGGCATGCCGGCCTGGAGCGCGGCGAGGATTTCGCCGCGCAAGCCTGCGTTCGCCTCCAGTTCGCGCATGAACACCTCGGGAAAACCGCCGCCGATGATCAGGCCATCCACCCGCGGCAGGTGCGCGTCGCGCAGCGTGTCGAAAAACACCAGCTCCGCCCCGGCGCGCGCGAGCGCCTCCAGGTCGTCCGCATAATAGAAGCCGAAGGCGCGGTCGCGCGCGATGCCGATGCGCACCCGCGCGCGCTTGGACTGCGCCGGCAAGGGCGCGGCGCCGAGCGCCGCGCGGCTGACGGTGGCGGCAAGCAGGCGTCCAAGGTCCACCTGCGCGGCGACAGTCGAGGCGAGCAGCGCAATGCGCTCCTGCGCCGCAGCGTCCTCGTTGGCCGGCGTCAGGCCGAGGTGGCGCTCGACGATGGCCAGGCGCGGATCCTCCTGCACCGCGCCGAGCACGGGCACGTCGGTGTAATAATCGATGACCGCGCGCAGCTTGGATTCATGGCGCGTGCCGCCGAGCCTGGACAGAATCACGCCGGCGATGCGCAGCGAGCGCTCGAATGCCTGATAGCCCAGGATCAGCGGCGCGATGCCGCGCGTCATGCCGCGCGCATCGAGCACCAGCACTACCGGCAGGTCGAGCAGGCGCGCCAGCGCAGCGTTGCTGTTCGCGCCGTGCAGATCGAGGCCGTCGTACAAGCCCTTGTTACCCTCGACCAGGCACACGTCCGCGCCTGCGCCATGGCGCGCAAACTCGAGCCGCAGTTGCTCGGGCGTGGACAGGTTGAAATCGAGGTTGCGCGAGGCGCGGCCGGTCGCGGCCGAATGCCACATCGGATCGATGTAATCCGGCCCCTTCTTGAACGTCTGCACCGCGAGCCCGCGCCGCGACAGCTCGGCCGCCAGGCCGATGCTGACACTGGTCTTGCCCGAAGACTTGTGCGCGGCGGAAACGAGAAACCGGTGCATACGAGCTTCTGCCTAGTCTGGCTCGCAGCCTCAGGCCTGCGGCTCGGCAGGCATTTCCAGGCGCGTTGGCAGCAGCGCGAGCGCGCGCAGCGCGACGGCGAGGATCGCCGCCGCCAGCGCCATGCCGCCCAGACCAAGCAACACCTCCACTACGCTGGGCGTATACGGATGGATCTCGCCGTCGAAGAAGCTGCTCGTCTCGATCATGCCGGGAAACAATATTTGCGGATACGCCTGGCCGCCGATGAGCGTGACGTACATTTGCGCCAGCCCGCCCAGCACCACCAGCGTACAGGCCGCGGCAAGGGCGCTGCGCGGCAACTGCGAGCGCAGCAGCAGCGCGAGAGGCACGATGCAGCCGATGGCAAGCTGACCCAGCCACAGCAGCGCCGTGTACACGCCGCCGTCGAACAGCAGGAAGCGCGCGACGTCGCGGGAACGCGCAAGCTCGTACTTGGAAGACAGAAACAGCAGGGTGAAGAACAGGGAAGCGCCGACCGAAATGCCGAGCAAATTCTTGAGCCGGCGCAACAAAGCCTCGGAAACAGGCCGCTCCTCCCAGCTGCAAACGGCAAACAGGATCAGAACCAAAACCGCGGTGCCGTAAGCCGCGGCAAACGCGATGAACATCGGCGCATACAGCACCGAATCGTAGGCAGCGCGAAAGTTGAAGCCGAATTCCAGGCCCGTGCTGGTGATCAGCAGCAGTTGCCACAAAAACGCCACGATGGCCGCAGGCCTGA
>JAJZUK010000011.1 GCA_021847125.1 Pseudomonadota bacterium
CCAGTCGCACAAGGTTGACTTTTTCTGCGCTTCCACGAAGACTAGGCCTATGTCTGATACCGATAAATTCGAAGTTGTTCCGCTGCGCGCATTCAAGGACAATTACATCTGGACCCTGCGCAACCGCCGTTACGCCGCAGTGGTCGACCCCGGCGATGCGCAACCCGTGCTCGATTACCTGCAGCGCGAGCGGCTGGAACTGTGCGCCATCCTCGTCACTCACCATCATCCCGATCACGTCGGCGGGATTTCCGAACTGCTCGCCAGCCGCAGCGTCCCGGTGTATGGACCGCGCGGCGAGCCGATAGCCACGCTCACCCACCCCGTGCGCGAAGGCGACGCGGTCGAAATCGTTCAATTGGGTTTGCGCTTTCGCGTGCTCGACATACCCGGACATACCCGCGCGCACGTTGCGTATTATGGCGCAAATTCGCTGTTCTGCGGCGACACGCTGTTCGCTTGCGGCTGCGGGCGCCTGTTCGAGGGCACGGCGCGGCAAATGGCGGCTTCGCTGGCCAAGCTCGCTGCGCTGCCGGATGCGACGCTGGTGTACAGCGGTCACGAATACACGCTGGCCAATATCGAATTCGCGCGCGCGGTCGAACCTGAAAACGCAGAACTCGCCGCGCGCGCTGCAAGCGAAACGCAAAAGCGCAAACTGGAGCGCCCCACGCTGCCCTCCACCATCGCGCGCGAAAGACAGACCAACCCGTTTCTGCGTTGCGCGCAACCCGCGGTGATCGCGTCGGCCGGCAAGTATCTCGGCGCAGCCGTATCGGACCCGGTGCAGGTGTTCGCCGCCATCCGGCAATGGAAGAACAATTACTAAGAGGCCATTTCAGAATTAACGAAATGGCCTCTGATTCAGGGGAGTTTGAGGGGAGACGCCCCGAAGGAAGTCCCCGTAGGGGATATCCCCTCATTTTGAAATCAATTCTGAGGACGCAGCCCCGCGCCGCGTGTCGCAATCGAGCGCCTCAGTTCATGAAATTCGGCGCACTAAGATGTTATTTTTCCTTGTATTTCCTTGACCGGGAAGGAGAGCTCCGCTAACATCTGCGGTTGTCAAACGAGGCAGGGGGCGTAGTGCCGGTGATGCGTTTTTTTGCGGCCATCGTCTTAGTCGCACTCGGTTCTGGCTGCGCGTTGACGCCGACGCAGCGCGAAGCATCCATGCCGCCTAAAGCGGCGACCAGTCCGCCTTCCGCGAACGCGGCGCAGGAGGTTCCGGCCGTCCAAGCTTCCGCGGCCGCGCGCCCTCTCCCGATTCAGGCCCAGCCCAGTCCCTCGGCCCGGGAAGTCAAGGACCGGCTGGGCACCATCCCCACCATCGACCTCACGGCGGTGCCGCCCGATCTGTGGGATCGCATCCGCAACGGCTTTGCCATGCCCAATCTGTCCAGCCCGCTGGTGCAGGACCGGCAGATCTGGTACGCGAGCCAGCCGAGCTATGTCAAGCGCATGGTCGAGCGCAGCAAGCGCTACCTCTACTATATCGTCGACGAACTGGAAAAGCGCGGCATGCCGACCGAGCTCGCGCTGCTGCCGATGGTGGAAAGCGCGTTCAATCCCATGGCCTATTCGCGCTCGCACGCCTCGGGGCTGTGGCAGTTCATTCCGTCCACCGGCAAGAACTACAACCTGCAGCAAAATCCGTGGTATGACGGCCGGCGCGACATTGTCGCCTCGACCAGCGCTGCGCTGGATTACCTGCAGTATCTGTACGAGATGCACGGCGACTGGTACCTCGCCCTGGCATCCTACAACTGGGGCGAGAATGCGGTTGCACGCGCAATCGAAAAGAACCGGGCGAAGGGTCTGCCTACCGATTACCTCAGCCTCAACATGCCCGCCGAAACCCGCTACTACGTCCCCAAACTGCAGGCGCTGAAAAACATCATCCTCAATCCGCACGCCTTCGGCGTCGATCTGGAGCCGGTGCCGAACACGCCGTATTTCGTCACCGTGGAAAAAACGCGCGACATGGACGTGCGCTTGGCCGCCAAGCTCGCGGACATGCCGCTGAACGAGTTTCTTGCGCTTAATCCCGGCCATAACCGCCCGGTGATTCTCGCCAACGGCAGCCCGGGCCTGGTGCTGCCCAAGGACAAGGCAAAAATTTTCCTCGCCAATCTGGAAGAGAATGACCAGCCGCTGGTTTCCTGGCAGGAATACACGCTCCGACGCGGCGACCGACTGGATCATATCGCGGCCAAGCACGGCATTTCGCTCGCCCGGCTGAAGGAGGTGAACAACATCGGCCGGCGCACCAAGGTGGGGCCGGGCTACCAGCTGCTGCTGCCGCTCAAAGGCGCGTTGCTCGAGCCCTTGCCGGTCAAGTATCAGCCTCCGTCCGCGCCGGAACCGCGCACCAGCATGCGCAAGCTAAGGTACACGGTGCAGCGCGGCGACACGCTCGCCAAGATCGCCCAGCGCTACAAGGTCAGCACCGACGACCTGCGCCGTTGGAACCACGTCGGGCGCCTCGCCGCCGGCCAGCACCTGGTCATCGAAGTGCGCCAGACGGCGCACGCGAAACGCGCGCATTCAGGCAAGAAAAAGCACGCTAGCCCGAGAAAGTAGCGGCCGGCGCAAAACCGCGCGGAATTGCGGATAGCAGGCGCCGCGTGTAGTCGTCTTTCGGCGCAAGGTAAATGTCGTCCGAATTCGCCATTTCGACGAGTTCCCCGTTGTGCAGCACCATCACCTGGTCGGACATGTATTTGACTACGGCAAGATCGTGCGAGATGAAAATGTAGCTCATGTGGAATTCGTCCTGCAGATCCTGCAGCAGGTTCAGCACCTGCGCCTGGATCGAGACATCAAGCGCGGACACCGACTCGTCGCAGATCAACACATCGGGCTTCATCGTGAGGCAGCGCGCGATGGCAATGCGCTGGCGCTGCCCCCCGGAAAATTCGTGCGGATACTTGTTGAACGCGGCGCGGCCGAGCCCGACGCGGTCGAGCAGTTCATACGCCATTTTCGAGCGCGCCGCGAGATCGGCGCCGATGCTGTGGATATGCAGCGGTTCAATCAGGATGTTGCCCACGGTGAAACGCGGGTTGAGCGACGCGTAGGGATTCTGGAAGATGATCTGGATGCGCCGCTTATAAGGCATCATCTCGAGCCGCGACAGCTTGAGCAGATCGGTTCCCTCGAACAGCACTTCACCGCCGCTCGCGTCGATGAGGCGCATCAGCGCCAAGCCGATCGTCGTCTTGCCCGAGCCGGACTCGCCGACCAGGCCCAGCGTCTTTCCCTTGGCGAGCTTGAACGACACGCTGTCGACCGCGCGAAACGCCTTGTGCCCGAACACGCCCTCGCGCAGGCGAAACTCCTTCGACAGATTGCGCACTTCGAGAATGATCGCGTCGTCCGCGCTGACGCCGCGCTTGCGCTCCTGCTGCCCCGCCGGCCTGCCCTCGCTACGCAGAAAATCATCGATCACGGGCAGCCGCTGCGGCCGCCGGTCCAGCCGCGGTCGGCATTCCAGCAGTGCCCTGGTGTAGGGGTGCCGCGGGCGCTCGAAAATCTCGGCCACCGGCGCCGATTCGCGTATCTCGCCCTGTTGCATCACCACCACCTGGTCCGCGATTTCGCCGACCAGCGCGAGATCGTGCGTGATGAACAGCACCGACATGTGACGCCGCTGCTTCAGACCGGCCATCAGTTCCAGAATCTGCTTCTGGATGGTGACGTCGAGCGCCGTGGTCGGCTCGTCCGCGATCAGCAGCTTCGGTTCGCAGGCAATCGCCATCGCGATCATGACGCGCTGCTGCTGGCCGCCGGAGAGCTGGTGCGGATAGGAATTGACGCGCAGCTGCGGCTCCGGAATGCCGACTTCGCTCAGCACCTCAATCGCGCGCGCGCGCGCCTGTGTGCGGCTGAGCCCCATATGCAGGCGCAGCACTTCGCCGATCTGCTCGCCCACGGTGAACACCGGGTTCAACGACGTCATCGGCTCCTGGAAGATCATCGAGATCTCCTTGCCCCGAATCCGCTGCAGGCTGTCTCGCGGTTCGGCGAGCAGATTGCGCCCGCCGTACATGACGCGGCTGCCCTCTAGAATCATCGCCGACTCCGGCGGCAGCAGGCCCATGATCGCCATCGCCGACACCGATTTGCCGCTGCCGGATTCGCCGACCAGCGCCACCGTGCTGTGATTGGGAATGTCGAAGCTCACGCCCTTGACGGCGTCGAAAGTCTGCGTCTTGTCGAGGCGGAAACGCACGCGCAGGTCGCGCACCTCGATCAGATTTTTTTGTTCGGTCATGACGCTCTCGAAAATGACAATTCGCTGTTACAGCACCGCTTTCAGTTTGGGGTCGAGCGCATCGCGCAGCGCATCGGTGAACAGGCTGAACGCGGTCACCAGTACCGCCATGCTCACCGTCGCCGCGGCCAACTGCCACCACTTGCCGATCACCAGTTCATTCTGTGCTTCGGCGAGCATGGTGCCCCACGACACCAGTTCGACCGGCACCCCGAAGCCCAGGAACGACAGGATCACCTCGGCTTTGATGAACTGCACCACGTACTGCGACAGCTGCACCAGGATCACGTGGCTCACGTTGGGAAGGATCTGCACGAACATGCGGCGCAGGTCCGATGCGCCGATGGCGTCCGCCGCGCGCACGTACTCGCGCTCGCGGTGCTTGATGTACTCCGCGCGCACCAGGCGGTAGATGCCGGTCCAGCCGGTGATGCCGAGCACCATGATCACCGTGGCGATACCCTTGCCGAACACCGCGGCGAACGCAAGGATCAGCAAAATATAGGGAATCGAGGTGAACACGTTGTAGACCCATTCGAACAGGTCGTTGATCTTGCCGCCGAAGTAGCCGGAGCACGCGCCGAATACGGTGCCGAGGATGGTCGCCACCAGCGCCGCGGCGAAGCCGACGAAGATCGAGATCTCGGCGCCCTTCACCGTTTTCTTGACGACGTCCTTGCCCCATTTGTCGCCTCCGAACGGCAGCGTCTCGGAGCGCTGGATCTCGGTCACCTTGATCTTCGCGGTGCGTTCTTCGAGTTCCTTGTAGTAAGGCGCCAGCGGATCGATATCGGAGAGATCGACCGGCGGCGCCTTCGACTGCGCGTTGAGGTTACGGCTCGCCTCGGCTTCGAGATTCTCCCGCTGCGCGAGAAAACCCGGATTCGCATAGGACACGCCGACTTCGCGGTTCCAGTCGGCGGCGACCAGTCCGAGCGCGGCGGCGACAACCGTCAGCATGTAGGCGCCGACGATGACAGCGCAGACCATGCCCAGGCGGTCGTTGCGCAGCCGCCGCAATGCGGCGCGCCACGGGCCGACGGAGTCGCGCCTGGCCTCCGCGGCGGTGTTTTCGATCACCGCGCTCATTGCGGCCTCGCCCGGGTCTGGTTTGAACTCATGCAAGCCTCATTTGAACTCGACGCGCGGGTCGACCCATTTGTACAGCACGTCGACCAGCAGGTTGAGGAACATCGTGAACACCGCAAGGTACACCGTGATCGCCTTGATCACGGGAAAATCGCTGCGCTCCACCGCGGTAATGACTTCGCGGCCGAGCCCCGGGATGGAGAAGAACTTCTCCAGCAGGAACGATCCGATCATCAGTGACGGCAATGCGATCGCGACATTGGTGAGGATCGGAATCAGCGCGTTGCGCATCACGTGCTTGAACATCACCGTCTTTTCCGACAGACCCTTGGCGCGCGCGGTGCGCACGTAGTCCTGATTGATCTCGTCGAGGAAGAACGAGCGGTACAGGCGCAGCGTCGGCGCAAGGCTCACCAGCAGTGCGAGAAACACCGGCAGCGGCGCATACACGACCAGGTTCTTCCAGGACGAATCGCTCCAGCCCTGCACCGGGAACCAGCCGAGCAGAAAACCGAACAGCCACTGACCGACGATGATATACACCAGAAACGAGATCGACATCGCGACCGTGCAGGCGATCATGATCGCGCGATCGGTGAGCGACCCGCGCACATAAGCCACGCCGAGCGCAAAGGCGATGCCCAGCGTTGTCTCCAGCAGCATGATCGGGAGCATGATGGTGAGCGTCGGCCCGATGCGCGTCGCAAAAATATGCGAGACCAGCTCGTTGGTGCTCCAGCTGCGGCCGAAATCGCCGGTCACGATCTGCTGGCAGAAAATGAGGAGCTGCCTCCAGTACGGCTGGTCGACGCCGAGCTGGCGGCGGATGTTCGCGATCTGTTCCGGGTTCGAGATCTTGCCGGCCAGCACTTGCGCGGGGTCGCCGCCGACCCAGTTGAACAGAAAGAAGATCAGCAGCACGACGCCGAGCAGCGTCGGGATCATCTGCCACAGCCTGCGAATGATATAGGCGGTCATACGCTCCCCTGGTTGCGCTCGTTCACGCTCTAGCGTTGCCCCGTGATTTCCGCAAAAAACGCCTTGTTCGAAGGCGCGCGGCCGAGGAATTCCTTCACCAGCACCTGCGCCGGCACCTGGCCGCCGTTGGCGAGGATGATGTCGCGAAAGCGTCGTCCGGTCTTCGGATTCATGATGTTGCCGCCGAATGCCGAAAGCATGTCGAGCGCGAGCACCTCCGACCACATGTAGCCGTAGTAGCCGGCGGCATAGCCGCCGGCGATATGCCCGAAGTTGCCGGGAAACTGCGTCCCCGCCACGTGCCCCAGCGGCGTTTCGGCCTCCATCGCATCCCATGTCGCAAGCGCATCCCCCGGGGCCGGCCCGGCCAGGGCCATGTCGTACGCAGCGTAAAGCTGCTGACGGCTGTACTTGACGCCTGCCCCGTACTTGCGCGCCTCGTCGAGCCGGCGGATCATGTCCGGACCGAGCACCGGGCAGTCCTTGCACGACAGCCGCAGCAGCGCAATCGACTCCGGCCGCCGTGCCCACTCCTCGAACATCTGCGACGGCGCCTCGACGAAGTCGCGCATGACGTTGGTACCGCCCTGCGGAGCGTAGTCTGCGCGCGACAGGACGCCATGCAGCACGTGCCCGAATTCGTGAAACAGGGTCTCGACTTCGTCGTGGGTGAGGCCCTTGCGGTCGAAGTTGGTCACCAGCACCGACACCGGGGTACGCCCGGCTTTCTTCGATACGCTGCGCACGCCGAATGCGGCGGCATGCTTGTACTTGCCGTCGCGCGGAAACAAATCGAGATAGATGCCGCCGAGAAAGCGGCCGGAGCGCGCGTCGAGCACGTCGTAATAGCGCACATCCTCGTGCCAGACCGGCACCTGCGCCTGCTTGAATTTGACGCCATAGAGGCGGCTCGCGACGTTGAGTACCCACCGGACGCTGGGCAATGTCGGAAAATAGGCGCGCAGCGCCTCCTGGTCGATGGCGTAGCGCGATTTGCGCAAGCGCTCCTGATAATAGCTCACATCCCAGCGCCCGAGCGTGACTGCGGCGAGCGGCTTATGCAAGGTCGCCGCTTTCAGCGCGCGCAACTCCTCCACTTCGCGCCGCTCCAGTTCGCGCACCGCGTCCTTCACGCCGTCGAGAAAAGACAAAACATGCTGCGGCGTCTCCGCCATGTGCCGGCGGATCACGTATTGCGCGTAACTCGACAGCCCATAGAGCCGCGCCAGTTCGAGCCGCAGGCCCGCGATCTCGTTCAGGATGGCAAGATTGCGCTCGCCGCCGCGGTTCTGAAATGCAACGTAGTAGCGCTCGCGCGCCGCCGCGTCATCGGCGTTCGCCATGAACGGGATGTAATCCGGGTAATCGAAGCCGAGCAGGTAATTTCCCTTCTCGTCGCGCTTGGCCTTGTCGAGGTAATCCTGCGGCATGCCGCGCAGTTCGTCCGGCGTGAACGCGAGCCGCGTCTTGTTGTCCCGCACATTGCGCTCGAACTCCTGACGCAGCGCCTCCAGCCGGTTGATGATTGCCTTCGCGCGCCCGCGCGCTTCCGGGGCGAGCGCAACGCCGGTGTCCTCGAACTCCTCGAGCAGGTCGCGCCTGAGCTTGCGCGCGTGAGGTTCGGCAGGTTTGACCGCAAGGAAACGCCGATACAGCGCTTCGCGCTGCATGACTTCGGTGCGCATCTCGGTTGCCTTGAGGATGCACGCCTCGGCCGCGTCGCGCGCAGCCTTGTCGGTATGCACATTGGCAAGCAGGTCGATCGGGCCGAACGCGTTCTCCGCATCGATCGACATCCGGTTCCAGGCATCGATGGTGTTGGCGCTGTCCAGGCCGGCGACCGACAGCGCCTCGATCCTGCCGATCTGCCGCTGTGCCTTGGCAATCGCAGCCGCACATACCGTGTTTATCTGCGCCGCGCCGTACACCGGCAGCACGACCCGCCGCGGCAGCGGACGCGATTCGCCGGCCACTGCAGCCAAATGTGCCGCGCCTAGCACAACGACGACAGCAGCGCGTTTCAGATCGCGCACGTGCATGGAATCTCCGTCAGGTAAGAAAACCAAAGCACACCGGAAAGCATCAAGCTCAACGCCGGGTTCGGCCGGCGCGATCGGTGAAGCAGGTCAGGTGACCGCTGCGCCTGGTCTGCATCGAGCCCGCCATGTTGTCGCGCGCCGGGGCATGCTGCGCCATCCGGCAAAATGGGCGCATCTTATCAAAATCCATCAGTTCGCGAACTTTATTCGTTTGCAAGGAGACAAGCCGGCCTTCCCATGGCACGGCGACTGCTTGTCCCGCTGCTGCTTCAATTGCGACCCTTGCGCTGCATCGCGACGTCCACATCGAGGTAACGCAGGTTGGACAGCATGATCGGGTGTTTGCGGTAGCCGATCACCCACGGATGCGTCATGTAGGTCTCGATGCGGTGCATGCCGAGTTTCCACGGCGCATAGACCACCATCAGCCGCGTCATCTCGCGGTAGAGCTTGTTGCGCTCCGGCGAGTCGGGCAGCTTCTTCGCCCGCTCGTAGAGGCGATCGAATTCAGGCAGGCGGAAGCGCGCGTCGTTCGATTGCCCCGAATTCGGGCCGTACAGCAGCTGCAGGAAGTTGTCCGCATCCGGATAATCCGCATACCAGGCAAATCCGCGCATCTGTATCTTCCCGAGCTTCGACATCTTGAGCAGGTCGGGCCAGCGCGCCTTCTTGAACGTCAGGCGGATGCCGATCGCGTCCATCGATTTCTTCCACAGTTCGTCGAGCGCGCGATTCTGCGCGTCCGGCGGGGACGCGTATTCCACCGACAGCGGCCGGCCGTCGGGCAGTTCGCGGTAACCGTCGCCGTCGCGATCGACATAGCCGAACATGTCGAGCAAGGCCTTGGCCTTGGCCGGGTTGTACTCGGCAAACGGATTGCGGAAGGACGGATCGTAGCCTGCGACGCCCGGGCCGATCGGCATCTGCGCGAGTATCGCCTGCCCCTTGCGCACCACCAGGCGCTCCTCTTCGTTGTTGTAGCCCAGGCTCATCGCGCGCCGCAGCGCTATTTTTTCCGGCGTATAGCCCCCGACCACCGGATCCTCCATGTTGAAATAGGTCCAGGTGACTTCGGGTTCCGCGATCGGATAGTAGCCGATGCCCTGTTTTGCGAGATTCGGCGCGAGCTTGCCGCCCGGCGCAGCGAGGTTGATGAATTCGTTGGGAACGCGCTCGATGAAATCGTGTTGGCCGTTGAGAAACGCAAGCCAGCGCGGCTGCGGCTCCTCGATGACGTCGATTTCCACCCGCCCCACCAGCGGCAGCTTCTTGCCCTTGCTGCGGGCAAGAATCGCCTGACCTTCTGCGTCGTCGGCAGCCGGCGACGCATCGTAATACACGTCCCTGAACCCCGGATTCGCCTCGAGCACCATGCGGCTCGAGCGCCGCCACTCCTTCAGCAGGAAGGGTCCGGTGCCCACCGGATGCGCGCCGAAATCCGCGCCGTAGTATTCCACCACCTCGCGCGCCACGGCGCTGGTTATCGCGGCCGCGAGGATCCAGAGCATGTTGTAGTCCGGGCTCGTCAGCTTGAGCCGCAGGGTGTAACGATCGGGGACGCTCAGACCTTCGATCGGCGCATCGTAATCGAATACGCCGGTCTTCTTCGCCTGCTCCATCACCGCGTTCGCACCCACGATCTTGCCGTCGAACAGGAACAGCCAGGGCGATTTCAGCTTGGGGTCGAAAAAGCGGCGCAGGCTATAGGCGTAGTCCTGCGCGACGAGCTCGCGCCGCTTGCCCTTGAACGCCGGGTCGGGCGTGAAATAGATGCCGGGCCGCAGGTGGAACGTAAACAGCGTGCCGCCTTGCTCCACCCGGGGCATTTCGCGCAGCGTGTTCGGTATCAGCTTGAGCGGCCGCGCCAGGTAATCGTAGGCGAGCATCGGATCGAACATCGCCTCCATCACCGTATGCGAATACAGATCCGAAGCGACTGCCGGGTCGAAGGTGCTCTCCGCAATCGGAAAGGCGTAGTGCAGCACCTTGTTCGGATCGGCCGCTGCGGCCTGTGGCAGCGCGATCACCCATGCCGCGACCAGCAGCGCAAGCGCCAGGCAGTTGCGGCAGCAGCGTGCGAGATTTTTCATCGATACGCCCCGGAGTTCGCCTACCTGCGCGCCGCGGCCTGCCGCGCCACGTCGACATCGAGGAATTGCCAT
>JAJZUK010000012.1 GCA_021847125.1 Pseudomonadota bacterium
TGCTGTCGCCGTTGGCTGCGATCAGTACATGCTGGCCGTCCCGGGTGAGATAGGTATTGGACGGAACGATGCCCGACAGGTTGCTGCCGCTGCGCTCGCGCACGATGCCGTACATATCGAACTCGGGCAAAGTGCTCTCCAGCATGGAGAACACCGCCTCATACAGCGCCACGTCCACCACCTGGCCCTTGCCCGAGACGCGTCCACCGTTCATATTGCGGTGATGCAGCGCCATCATCGCGCCGATGACGCCGTGCAGGGAGGCGAGCGAATCGCCGATCGACAGGTTGGGGCGCACCGGCGGCCGGTCGGGATAGCCGGTGAGATAGCGCAGCCCGCCCATGGACTCGCCGATCGCGCCGAAGCCTGCCTGGTCGCGGTACGGCCCGGTCTGGCCGAAGCCGGATAAGCGCAGCATGATCAGCCCGGGATTCTCCGCGGCGAGGCGATCGTAGCCCAGGCCCCATTTTTCCATGGTTCCCGGACGGAAATTCTCGATCACGATGTCCGCATCGCGCGCCAGATTGCGCACGATCTCCTGTCCCTCCGCCAGACGCAGGTTCACCGTCACCGATTTCTTGTTGCGCGCCTGCGCATACCACCAGAGCGAGGTGCCGTTGTGTAGCTTGCGCCACTGGCGCAGGGGATCGCCGCCGGCCTGGCCGTCGACGGCAGGCGCCTCGATCTTGATCACTTCGGCGCCGAATTCGGCGAACATCTTGCCCGCGAACGGACCGGCGATGAGTTGGCCCAATTCGATGACTTTGATGCCCTCCAGCGGTTTCTTCGCGCTCACAACAACCTCCGTTCCACCACCGCCTGAGCCAGCGTGCCGCTGTCCACGTATTCGAGCTCGCCCCCTACCGGCACGCCGCGGGCGATACGGCTGACCTTTATGTCACGGCCGCGCAGCATTTCGCCGATATAGTGCGCGGTGGCCTCGCCCTCGTTGGTGAAATTCGTCGCCAGGATCACCTCGCGCACCATGCCGTCGGTAACACGGGCGAGCAGGCGGTCCAGGCCGATGTCCTTCGGTCCGATGCCGTCCAGGGGCGAGAGCCGTCCCATCAGCACGAAATACATGCCGCGAAACGCCAGCGTCTGCTCCATCATCAACAGGTCGGCCGGCGTCTCCACCACGGCGACGAGCGTAGCGTCGCGCCGCGGCGAGCTGCACAGCGCGCAGATTTCCTCCTCGGTGAAACTGTTGCACTTGGCGCAGCGGCGTATGCTTTGCAGCGCGCGGCCTATGCTCAGCCCCAGCGCTTGCGCACCGTCGCGATCGTGCTGCAACAGATGGTAAGCCATGCGCTGCGCCGATTTCGGCCCGACGCCGGGCAGGCAGCGCAGCGCTTCTATCAGCGCTTCAAGCGAGGACGGCGGTTTCATCCGTTCGCGACACCATCGCTGCGGAAGCTACAGCGAACCGCTGCAATCATTGCGTTCATCGCGGGGAAGCACACCCTCAGAACGGCAGCTTCATGCCCGGCGGCAAGCCCATACCCGCGGTGAGGCCGCCCATTTTCTCCTGCACCGTGGCCTCGACCCGTCGCACGGCGTCGTTTACGGCGGCTGCGACCAGGTCTTCCAGCATTTCCTTGTCATCGCCTACGAGCGAGGGATCGATGCTGATGCGCTTGACATCGTGCTTGCAGGTCATCACCACCTTGACCATACCGGCACCCGACTGCCCCTCCACTTCGACGCTGGCAAGCTGCTCCTGCATCTTGCGCATATTGTCCTGCATCTGCTGCGCCTGTTTCATCAGGCCGGCCAATTGACCTTTCATCATGAAGCTCTCTCCTGCTGATTGTCCATCACTAAACCGGCAAATATCCGCGCTCGCGCCGCTCTGCGAACGCCGCGGCGGCCAGGCCGCCGCATCTAGGCGGGCTTGACCGAATCGCTGACGATGGTGGCATCGAAGGTGTCCATCAGGTCGCGTACGAACGCATCACCCTGGATCGCTTCCAGCGCCTTGCCCTGGCGCGCCTCGCGCTCGCTTTGCGCCTGTACCGCCGCCGTATTGCCCTTGATTTCGCCAATCACGATCTTGAGCGCGATGGGCTTGCCGAAATGCTCCAGCAAGGCCGCGCGCAGCTTGTCCTGGTAGGCCCGTTCCGCGAGATGCTTGGCGGAGAATGCCAGCCCGAGTTCCATGCTTACACCGTCGAATCCGCGCAATTCGCTTTGCTGCGCGAGCTGCCTCGCAACGCCGCTGACCTTGAGCTGGCTGGACAGGCTGGGCCAATCCCCGTCGAATTCCGGCGCAGCCGCCGCTGGCGCCGCTGCGGCACTGCGTCCGACCGGTTTCGCCGCAGCGGGCGCCGCGCCACCGGCCTCGCGCGCAGCCGGGGCTGTTTTCTTCGCCGGCAAAGACCCGGCAGCGGCCGGCGTTTCCGCCGGACGGAAAGCCAGCATGCGCATCAGGCTCATGCTGAAGCCGGCGTATTCGTCTGGCGCCAGCGGCAGGTCACGCCGCCCGTGCAGGGCGATCTGGTAATGCAGCTGCAGCTCCTCCGCGTCGAACGCCTGCGCCAAGGCCAGGATGCGTTCGCGCTCGGGCAGGTCCGGCCCCAAGGCCTCGGGCGCGCTCTGCGCCAGCGCGACCTGGTGTAGCAGCGTGGCGAGATCCTGCAGCGCGCTGTCGAAGGAAAGGCTGCGCGCCTCCATCTCCACCGCCACGGCGAGCATCGCCTTGATGTCCTGCCGCGCCAGGCCGTCGAGCAGCTTGAACAGATAATCCTGGTCGATGGCGCCCAGCATCGCGCGCACCGCCTCCTCGCTCACCTTCCCGCCCGCATACGCGATGGCCTGGTCCAGCAGCGACAGGGCATCGCGCATGCTGCCCTGGGCGGCCTGGGCGATTAGACGCAAGGCGGCCGGCTCGGAGGCGGTCTTTTCCTCCTTCAGGATGTAGCCGAGATGGCCGTAAATCGCCTCTCGCGGCATCTGCTTCAGATTGAACTGCAGGCAGCGCGACAGCACGGTGACCGGGATTTTCTGCGGATCGGTGGTGGCGAGTATGAACTTGATGTGCTCGGGCGGCTCCTCGAAGGTCTTGAGCATCGAATTGAACGCCTGCTTGGACAGCATGTGCACTTCGTCGATGACAAACACCTTGAAACGCCCGCGCGTCGGCGCGTACACCGCGTTGTCCTGCAATTCGCGCATGTTGTCTATGCCGGTATTGGTCGCGGCGTCGATCTCGATCAGATCGACAAAACGCCCGCTGTCGATCTCGGTGCAGGCGGAGCAGACTCCGCAGGGTTGGGCGGTGATGCCGGTCTCGCAGTTGAGCGCTTTAGCCAGGATGCGCGCCAGCGTCGTCTTGCCGACGCCCCGCGTACCGGTGAACAGATAGGCGTGATGCAGGCGCTGCTGCTCCAGCGCATGGGTGAGCGCGCGCACCACGTGCTCCTGCCCCACCAAACTGGAGAAATTACGCGGGCGCCACTTGCGCGCAAGGACCTGGTAACTCATAGCGGAATTTTACCAGCGTTGCGGGGTAAGAATTCTGGTTTGGCGAGCCGGACCCCCGGCACTCGCAGTAAATAGCTGTGGCTGCTTCCTTCCGGACCTGACCAGGTTCACTACGCTGCAATGCGGGGCGGCCCGCCGGCGCCATTATGAACGAGGTCGCCGCGTTCTGCGACTTTTTTTCACGATCCCGGGCGCGCCAGCAGCCGGCGCAGCTGATCCACGGAAAGATTGCCGCCGCTCAACACCAGGACCACATTCTTCCCAGCCAGCCGGGGCTTGAGCTGGATCGCCGCGGCCAGCGCCGCCGCGCCTGCGCCTTCGGCCAGATTGTGCGTATGCTCCAGCAACAGCCGGATCGCGGCTTCGATCGCGGCGTCTTCGACCAGGACAAAATCGTCCAGGTACCTGCGCATGATGCGCTGCGTGTTTTCGAACGCCACCCGCGTGGCCAGCCCCTCGGCGACGGTGTTCATGTCGGCGCTGACCGCTGTGCCCTTCGCCCAGCTCATCTGGATCGCCGGCGCCTGCGCCGACTGCACCCCGATCACCTGCACCGCCGGATTGATCGTCTTGGCGACGATCGCGGTGGCGCAAACGCCGCTGCCGGCACCGACCGGAACGATGATCGCGTCGACCTCGGGCAGGTCTTCCATGATTTCAAGGGCGTAGGTCCCGACGCCGTGGATCAACCGCTCCTCGGTCGGACCGACAAAGCGCCCGCCTTGCGCTTTGGCGACGCCCATCACCCACTCGCGAGCGCCGTCGAAGTCTGCGCCGTGAAACGCCACCTCGGCGCCGAGCCCGCGCATGGCCGCCACCTTGCCTGGATTGGCCCCCTGGGGCACGGCGATGGTCGCGCGCACCCCGTAGGCGCGCGCGGCGTAGGCGATGCTCTGCCCGTGGTTTCCGGTCGAGGCGGTGAACAGCCCGGATGCGCGCTCAGTTGCGCCGAGCTGCGCCACCAGGTTCAGTCCGCCCCTCACCTTGAACGCCCCCACCGGCAGATGGTTTTCGTGCTTCATCCACACCTTGGCGCCTATCAGTTCGCTCAGGCCGGAATAGCGGTATAGCGGCGTGGGCCGCAGATGGCGGTAGACATTCGGCCTGGCCGCAATGACGTCGCGCAGCGTAGGCATCGCCGCTTCGGCCGCCCCGCTTTTCCCCTGCGCTTCATGCATGGTGGAATTCCGGGATCAGAATATTCGGCCCGGCGTCGCGCGCGGGTCGCGCATCCGGTACTGGCCGGACTCGACCTGGTGGAAGAACTTCTCGCACGCCAGGTTGAACAGCTCCGGCTCCTCGAGGTTGCAGGCGTGCCCGGTCTGCGGCATGAACATCAGGCCCGCGGAGGGCATGAGGCGCTTGAGCATGAGCGAGGCGTCGAGGCAGGGTTCGTCTTCGTCCCCGCTGAGTATTAGCGTAGGCACCCTGCAGTTCGCCATCTGCTCCTTGAAATCCCCCAACGAAGGGCGCAGCGCCTGATATCCCTTCAAGGTCAGCGCCGAACCCTGGTCCGAATGCCGCTTGACCAGTTCGATGAACTCGGCGAAACCGCGCGGATTCTTGTTCTGCAGCTGCACCCGCGTCGGCGACTCGCCGCGCATCGCCGCGCTTTTCTCCCAGCCTTCGTCCAGGAGCTTGTCGGCCGCCGCTTCCGATTCGTGCTTGAACTTGGCGCGCGACTCGGGCATCGATCCCGATCCGATCCCGGCGAGCGTAAGCGACAGCGCGCGCTCGGGCCACTTCATGCCGAAATAGAAGGTCGCGAAGGCGCCCATCGAAAGTCCGACGATGTGCGCCTTGTCGATGTTGAGCCCGTCGAGCATGGCCAGCACGCCGGCGCGCTGATGCTCGAAGCTGTAATCTTCGACGCGCGTAGGCACGTCCGAAGGCGGATAGCCGCGCGCGTTGTAGGCGATGCAGCGATAGCGCCGCGAAAAATAGCGCAGTTGCGCTTCCCAGCTGCGGTACTCGCCCATGAACTCGTGCACGAACAGGATAGGCGTTCCCCGTCCGGCCTCCTCGTAGTACAGCCTGACTCCGTCGCCTGCAGTGATATGGGGCATGTCGCCTCCTTTTTCTCTATGAGATTCGCCTGGTCAGGACTTCCGCTCCAGAAGCCGCTTGAGTTCCCCGCTGTCGATCAGCTTCTGCAAGTCGCTTGCACCGCCGACCAGCACCCCTTTGACGAATACCATGGGGAAAGTCGGCCAACCGGTCCACATTTTCAGCGCGTTGCGGCGGCGCCAGTCGCTCAGATAGCTGCCGTATTCCAGATATTTGTATCCGAGTTGCTGCTGGTCCAGGAGCTTTCTGGCCTTTTTCGGCATCGGATTTTGCGCCATGCCGACGACGACGATATCGTTTCCGGCGACCGCAGCCTGTACCTCCCGAACGATATCGGCGTGGTTGTTCGCGATGGTCTCGCGTACTGCCGGGTGTATATGCGCTTCGTCGAGTATGCTGCGGCCCATGGCTGATCTCCTGCTTGTGAGCATTTCATGCCGGCGGACTGCTCCGGCCCGCGACATATTAACCCAGTCGGCGCCCGCGTTGCGCCTGCCGCATCCGGTGTGAAAGGAAATACCAATCCCGTCAGCCCGGCTCCGGACTCGCCTTCAATATTGCCCAGCGCCGGTCGCGCCATTTCCGGATAATGAGGCTTGAGAACGGCGACAGGATCCAATCAACCCGTCCAAAGTCATTCCGCAATGGATGCCGCGTTTGCCTGTCCAGGGAAAGGAAATCCATGAGCTCGACCGTATTCGATTCCGAGTTGTTCCGCGACATGTTCGGCACCGCGGAGATGCGTGCCGTCTTTTCCGACGCAGGCTATCTGGCGCGCTGCCTGGAGGTGGAGGCCGCGCTGGCGCGCGCCCAGGCCGGGATAGGCATGATACCCGCAGCGGCGGCGCGCGAGATCAGCGCCAGAGCGACGCTCGCCTGCCTGGATTTCGCGAGTCTCAAGCGCGAGACCGAGATTGTCGGCTATCCCATCCTGCCGCTGGTGAAACAGCTCGCCGCCGCCTGCGACGGCGACGCCGGCGGCTACGTCCACTGGGGCGCGACCACCCAGGACATCATGGACACCGCAGTGGTGCTGCAATTGCGCGCTGCATTCGACCTGATCGAAGCCGAGCTGAACGAAATCCTCGCTTCGCTCGAATCCCTGGCGCGCCGCTATCGCGACACGCCCATGGCCGGCCGCACCCACCTGCAGCACGCCCTGCCGGTGACTTTCGGCTACAAGGCCGCAGTATGGCGCGCGCCGCTCGCGCGCCAGCGCGAGCGCCTGGCGCAACTGCGGCCGCGCGTCCTGGTGGGCCAGTTCGGCGGTGCCGCCGGCACCCTGGCCTCGCTCGGCGGCGACGGGCTAGCAGTGCGCGCCGCGCTGATGCGCGAACTCGATCTGGGCGAACCTGCGATCACCTGGCATGTCGCGCGCGACACCCTGGCGGAAGCCGTGCTGTACACCGGCCTGCTCACCGGCTCGCTCGCCAAGATTGCGGGCGACGTGATGCTCATGATGTCCACCGAGTTCGGCGAAGTCTTCGAGCCGTTCGAGCACGGGCGCGGTGCGAGCAGCACCATGCCGCAAAAGCGCAACCCGATTTCATCGGAGCTGATCGCGGCCTGCGCCAAGCTGGTGCGCCAGCATTGCGCGCTCATGCTCGATGCGATGGTGCAGGACTTCGAGCGCGCCACCGGGCCCTGGCACGCGGAATGGATCGCGCTGCCCGAAAGCTGCATCGCGACGGCCGGCGCCTTGCGCCAGGCGAGACTCATGCTGGCCGGCTTGAGCGTCGATCCGAAACGCATGCAGCGCAACCTGGACCTCACCTCGGGCATCATCGTGACCGAGGCGGTGATGATGGGTTTGGCGCCGAAGCTCGGGCGGCAGGTGGCGCACGACGTGGTGTACGACGCCTGCCGCGCCGCAGCCGAGACCGGGCGTCCGCTGCTGGAACTGCTCTGCGCCAGCGATCCGATCAGAGCGCACATGGAGCGGGCCGAACTTGAGCGCCTGCTGGATCCGCGCAACTACCTCGGCAGCGCGGCGCAAATGGTGGAGCTATCCCTGCGCTGAATCGATCGCGCGTACGCTTTTTCTTGCGACAGTTGCCGCTCCATCCGGCCGCAAACAGTTTCTCAGGCCGAAGGCAACGCTAATCGCCGACGTAGAGCGATGGAAACTGCCGCTTCAAATCGGCGATTTTCGGCAAATCGAATTCGACGATATACGGCTGGTCAGGATGGCGCGCAAGATAGTCCTGATGGTAGGCCTCAGCCTCGTGAAAAGCCTTGAGTTGCGTCACTTCGGTGACGATGGCGCGCGGGAAAGCTCGCGCCGCCTGAAGCTGGTCGATGTAGGCCTGCGTTACACGCTTCTGCGCGTCGCTGGAAAAGAACACCGCGGAGCGGTACTGGGTGCCCGTGTCCGGACCTTGCCGGTTCAATTCCGTCGGATCGTGGGCAATGGAAAAGAATACCTTCAGCAGCTGCCCGTAGGTGATGCGCGAAGGATCGTAAGTAATGCGCACCGCCTCGGCGTGGCCGGTGCCGCCGGAACTCACCGCGTCGTAGCGCGCCGTATCCGCGCTGCCGCCGGAATATCCCGATACGACCCCGGTAACACCCCGCACATGCTCGAACACCGCCTCCACGCCCCAAAAACAGCCGCCCGCGAATACGGCGGTCTGGCTGATGCTGGCCATCGACAGCGGCGTATCGATCATGGGGTCCGGCAGCGGCGCAGCAGCATGGGCGGGGACCCAAAAAGCCAGTGCCGCCGCGACGAGGCACAGCATCCCTGTCATTCCATCTGCAAACCTAGGCGACATGGCATCTTCCCTCTCGAACCGGTTATGCGCGCCGGTCCTGTCCGGCCCTGACGCGGGCAACCCCAGCGCGTATCATAACCAAATCGCGGCCGGGCAAGGCCGACGCTTGAATCACGCTCGCCGCCACCGAAGTTCGCCGCTATACGGAAGCTGACCGCGCTTGAACGCCGACCCGCTTTATCTCGCCATAGACCAGGGAACGCACGCCAGCCGCGCGGTGGTGCTGGACGGGCGCGGCAACGCGCTCGCGAGCAGTGAGCGGGCAATCGGACTCGCGCGGCCGCGGCCGGACTGGGCCGAGCAGGACGGTGACGAAATGGTCGAATCAATATTCGCCGCCGCGACCGCAGCCCTTGCGTCGCTGGGCGCGCGCAGGCACGACATCGCCGCGGCGGGCCTCGCCAGCCAGCGCGCAAGCTGCATCTGCTGGGACCGCCACAGCGGCCAGCCGCTGTCGCCGCTGTTTAGCTGGCAGGACCGGCGCGCGCATGAGTGGCTGCGGCAGTTCGAGCCGCAGGCCGAAGAGGTGCATCGCAAGACCGGGTTGTTTCTGTCGGCGCACTACGGCGCCAGCAAATTGCGCTGGGCGCTAGACCATCTTCCGGCGGTGCGCGCGGCGCGCGCGGCGGGCACGCTCTGCTGGGGCCCGCAGGCGAGCTTTCTCGCGTTCCGGCTGCTGGAGGAGCGTCCGCTCGCCGCCGATCCGCAGTGCGCGGCGCGCACCCAGCTGTGGAACCTCGGCAGCCGCGATTGGGACCCGCATCTGCTGGCGCTATTCGGCTTGCCGCAGGGTTTCCTGCCTGAGAGCGTACCCACCTGCCATCCCTTTGGCACGCTGCGCCTGGCCGGCGTCTCGATTCCCCTGGTCGCGGTCAACGGCGACCAATCCGCGGCGGTGTTCGCTTTCGGCTGGCCGGACGAGGATTCGGCCTACGTCAACATCGGGACCAGCGCCTTCGTGCAGCGCGCGCTGACCCGCGATCCCGGTTATGTCCCGCGCCAGCTCACCGGCATCATCCTCGACGACGGCAAGACCACGGTGTACACGGTCGAGGGCAACGTCAATGGCGCCGGCGCCGCGCTCGAGTGGCTGCGACGCGAACCGGGGATGGAGGCGCTGGACTCGCTACTGCCGCACTGGCTCGCGGCGCCGGGCGAGCCGCCGCTGTTCCTCAACGGCATCGCGGGACTTGGCGGCCCGTTCTGGAAGCCCGATTTTGCCTCGCGTTTCATCGGCGCAGGCGAGCCCTGGCAGAGGGCCGTGGCGGTGGTCGAAAGCGTGGCTTTTCTGCTGCAAGCGAATATCGAGGAGATGGCAAAATACGTGCCGCCAGCCGCGCGCATCCGCGTCAGCGGCGGCGTGTCGCAAATCGACGGTCTGTGCCGCCGGCTGGCCGCGCTAAGCGGTTTGCCGGTGCACCGGCGCGACGACGCCGAAGCGACCGCCCGCGGCATCGCTTACCTTGCCGCCGGGCGACCGGCGTCCTGGAACCTCGCCGCCACAGAGCAGGTCTTTGCGCCGGGCGAGAATGCGGGGATAGGCGCGCGCTATCGGCGCTGGAGAGCGTTGATGGCGGAAGCGACCGGAGTTTGAGACCGCGCGGGCTTTCCTTCATGCTTGCGCGGACGGCGGCCCGTCCGCGCGCGCGGAGCGCGCAATGGCTGCTCTTGACATATGTTCGCGTTCATGGCACCGGATAAAGTCCGATGCGTTCAACCGCCGTGCTCACGTCAGTTTCATGATCACCATGCCGAACACATTCGCCGCCGAGTCGGCGCGATCGGACATGTTCGAGATATGCCGATACACCTCGCGCCGGTAGAACAGCCCCGGCAGCTGATCAGCATCGGTGGCGCGTGCAAACAGGTCCTTGATCGCCGTGCGGTACAGGCGCTCCACTTTGCGCTCCAGCTTGCGCACCTCGTGCGCGTGATCGAGCGCGACGCGCGGGTTCTTTGCCAAGCGCAGGATCGCGAGCTCGAGCTGCTCCGCCTCCTCGCACACCAGCCGCACCATCTGGCGGATATAGTCGTCCGCGCCGACCTTGAGGATGCTCATCTCTTCCACCGTCGTCAGCGCGTAGGTGACCATGTCCTCGAAGCAGTGCGACAGATTGAAAATATCCTCGCGGTCCAGGGGCGTGATGAAGGTGTGGTGCAGTTCGTC